>NZ_LEKH01000020.1 GCF_001029505.1 Rubrobacter aplysinae
GGTCGCGACCGGGGTGGGGTTCCTGGATCATATCCTGCACCTGCTGGCCCACCACTCCGGCATAAGCCTCTCCGTCCACGCCGAGGGCGACACCTGGGTGGACGACCATCACACCGTCGAGGATACGGGTCTCGGGCTCGGGCGCGCCCTGGACGAGGCGCTCGGCGACCGTGAGGGTCTCGTGCGTTTCGCCGACGCGAGCGCCCCGCTCATAGAGGCGCTCTCGACCGCCGTCGTGGATATGGGGGCCAGGTCGCACCTCACCTGCAGCCTCGGGCCGATGCCGGAGAAGATCGGGGCTTTCGACGTGGAGCTGTTCGAGGAGTTCCTGCGCGCCTTCACCCAGTATGGACGCTTCACGCTGCACCTGAACTGCCACTACGGCGAGAACGCCCACCACAAGGTCGAGTCCGGCGTGAAGGCGCTTGCCGTGGCCCTACGGCAGGGCACTGCCCTGCGCGAGTCCGGCTCGGCCTCCACCAAGGGAGTCGTGGACTAGCTTGGCGGGCGGCGCACTGGATACGGTCGTCTTCGACATCGGTAACGTGTTGATCGACTGGAACCCGAGGTACCTGTACCGCAAGATGTTCGACACCGAGAAGGAGATGGAGACCTTCGTATCGGACGTCGACGTGATGGGCTGGCACCTGGAGCAGGACCGGGGCCGCTCACTAGAAGAGGGTACGGAGGCCCTGATCTCCCGGCACCCCGAATACGCCGCCGAGATCGAGGCTTTCTACGGCCGTTGGGAGGAGATGTTCGGCGGCGAGATCGAGGGCGCCGTGCGCGTTCTCGGCGAGCTGCGGGCTCTCGGATACCCGCTGTACGCCCTGACGAACTACTCCTCCGAGACCTTCCCGCTCGCCCGCGAGCAGTACGGGTTCCTGCGGTGGTTCGACGAGATCGTCGTCTCCGGCGAGGAGGGTTTCGTAAAGCCGGACCGGGAGATCTACGACCTTCTTGTAGAGCGTACCGGCCTCGACCCCGCGAGGTCGGCGTTCGTGGACGATAAGGAGGAGAACGTGCGCACGGCGGAGGGGCTGGGCTTTACCGGCGTCGTCTTCCGGGACGGCGCAGAGCTCCGGGAGGAGATGATCCGGCTCGGCCTATTGAGTTCCGATGCTGCCGGAGAAACCGGAGAGGCGAATGGCTAACGGGCTGCGGGTCGCCGTGGTGGACTACGATGCGGGGAATACCCTCTCCGTGACCCGGGCCCTGGAGAAGGTCGGGGCCGTGGTGGACCTCACCCCGGAACCAAGTAAGGTGGCCTCCGCCGACGCCGTGGTCCTGCCCGGGGTCGGGAACTTCGGGGACTGCCTCGAGAAGCTGCGCTCGCGGGGCCTGGACGCCGCCTGCCGCGAAGCCGTCGAGCGGGGCACACCGTTTCTCGGGGTGTGTGTCGGGCTTCAGGCGCTCTTCGAGGGCTCGGAGGAGTCGCCGGAGGTCTCCGGCCTCGGCATCCTCTCCGGTACGTGCCGCCGCTTCGTCTCCGACGAGTCCGGGGAGCGGCTCAGGATACCGCACATGGGCTGGAACCACCTCTCCATCACCCGCGAACATCCGGTGCTCGACGGCCTGGACGGCGAGGCTTTCTACTTCGTCCACTCCTACTATCCGGAGCCGCTAGACGAAGGCGATCTCCTCGCGACCGCCGACTACGGCGGCGAGTTCTGCGCCGCCGCCGGACGCGACAACCTCGTTGCCACCCAGTTCCACCCCGAGAAGTCCAGCCGCGCCGGGCTTACGCTGTACGCGAACTTCCTCGCCTGGGCAGAGAAGACAGGATAGATAGGATGAGCAGATGATACCGGTGGAGTTCACGGTCTTCCCGGCGATAGACCTGCGTGGCGGCAGGTGCGTCCGGCTCAAGCAGGGCGACTTCGACCGCTCCAAGGAGTACGACGCAGATCCCGTGAGCCGTGCCCGGGAGTGGGAGCGTCAGGGGGCGCGGGCGATTCACGTCGTCGACCTGGACGGCGCGAAGAGCGGCTCTCCGGTCCAGCTGGATCTCATAAAGGAGATGGCCCGAGCGGTAGACGTGCCGCTCCAGGCCGGCGGCGGCGTCCGCACCCTGGAGGACGCGCGCCGGCTCCGGGATTCCGGGGCGGCCCGCATGGTCATGGGCACCGCCGCCGTGGACGACAGAGACTTGCGGCTGCGAGCCGTGGAGGAGCTTGGCGTGGCGCTGGTCGTGGCCGTTGATGCCCGTGGCGGCGTGGTCGCAACCCACGGCTGGCAGCGCGAGAGCGGAATAGAGGTCCTGGAGCTCGCCGAAGAGCTAGACGCCGACGGCGTGGCCTCCGTCCTGTACACCGACGTATCCCGCGACGGCATGGACGCCGGGGCCGCCCTCGAAGAGACCGCCGCCGTCGCCGAGAGGATAGCCACCATAGCCAGCGGCGGCGTACGTGGCGCCTCGGACATCTCCGCCCTCGCAAAGCTCCCCGGTGTAACGGGAGCGATAGTTGGCACGGCTCTCTACGAGGGTGCCGTCACGCTGGAGGAGCTACTCGAGGCCGCGAGCAAGGGCTGAGGACCCCCCGGGTAGCCCGCGCGGAGAGCAAAACCGGTAATTCAGCCAGGTTTCACGGTAGCGCCAGGGGTCTAGAGGGCGTGTTTGCAGAACGCGGGCGGATTAGCCGTCGCCTACCGTCGCCTACCGTCGCCTGCTCTGCGACCGTGCTTTAGACTGGAGCTGTTTTGTACGGGCCGGGTGCTTTGGTTACGAGCTTCACGGGATTGCGGTGGCGGCTGGTGCTGGCCGCCAGCCTGGCCGTTGCGGTGCTCGGCTGGGTTATCGGGTACCTCTCGGTCTTCGTCTTCGTCGCCTCCATGGGAATCCTGAGCCGCAGGGAGGTCTCGGATGCCGAGATACAAGCCTTCGGCGACGTCATGGTCTACGGCGGGCCGATCTTGCACCTGGGCCTCGTCCTCGTGGCGGCGCGTTGGCTCTCGCTGAAGGTCGGCGAGCGGTTCCTGATGTATGGGGTCTGCATCGGGCTCCTCTCGACCATGCTGCATCAGGTCATGGGGCTGAACTGGGCGCCGTTCACGGTAGAGCAAGCTGCCCGGTATCTGGCTCTGGCCCTGGTGGGCGGCCTGCTCGGCGGCCTCTGGGGCAGGGCGACGTGGGAGCGCCGGGAAGCACTCTACAATACGAGCCTCCGGCTCGGTTCCGCTGCGGACGCCGGGGACACGGTCGCGGCTATAGGCGAGAGCCTGGCCGGGCCAGATGTCGGCGGCGTCATCCTTCTGAGGGCGGTAGTCCGCCCCGGAGAGAGCTCCCCGGAAAAGCTGGAACCCCTGGCCCACTGGCCCGCGGAAAACGGTCCGGGTCTGCCGCTGGAGGCCCTCGTGGACGGGGGTGTGATCCGGGCCGCCGGGCTCTCTGGGGGGACGGCCTCCCCGGTGTTGCTCCGTTCCGGCGAGATGCCGGAAGATTGGAAAGAGGCCCGGAAGAGCCGTAATGTGGGCTCCGTACTCCTGCTCCCGCTCCACTATCCCGGGGCGGCTGAATCCGCACCGGAGAGGCGGGTAAGCGCGCTCGCGGTTACTTTCCGCCGGAAGCTGTGGAGGCCTTCGAGGGGCGTCGTGCGCGACTACCAGACCATAGCAGTCCAGGTGACGCTCGCCCTGGAGAACATGCGGCTCCTCGAAGAGGCCCGCAGAGCAGGCCGGGAGGCCGGCGTCCTCGTCGAGCGCCAGCGGCTGGCGCACGAGATCCACGACACCCTGGCCCAGGGCTTCAATAGCATAGTCATAAAGCTCGAAACGATGGAGCGGAGGCTGCCCCCGGCTGCGGCGGCCGCGCGTACGGACCTTGACTCGGCCCGCGCCACCGCCCGCGAGAGCCTCGCGGAGGCGCGGAGGCTAATATGGGCCCTGCGCCCCGAAGCACTCGACCGGCACTCGCTGCCCGAGGCCCTGCAGACGCTCGCCGAACGGTGGTCCGGTGAGAACGACGCTCGCGCGGGAGTAAGCGTGTCCGGCACGCCCCGGCAACTGCCGACGGAGGTAGAGACCGCGCTGCTCAGGACCGCCCAGGAGACGCTCTCGAACGCCCGCAAGCACGCCCGTGCCAGCCGGGTAATGCTGACGCTATCGTACATGAAGGGCCTGGTCGTGCTCGACGCCTGGGACGACGGCGTCGGCTTCGACCCCGGCGGAGTGTCCAGGGAAGCCATGCCCCACGACACCGGAGGCTTCGGGTTGCGGGCGATGCGGGAGAGGATCTCACAGCTCGGCGGCTCGGTCACGGTCGAGAGTGAGCCCGGAGAGGGGACCTCTCTGGCGGTAGAGCTGCCGGTCGCGGAGGGCGCGGAGAAACAGGGAGATGAAAGTCCCGCAGAGCCCGAGCCCCCCGGAGTGGAACTGCAGCCCGCCGGGGAGACCGCGAGGAGGGCCCGCTGACCCCATGAGCATCCGCATACTCATCTGCGACGATCACATGGTAGTTCGCGCCGGCCTGCGGGGGCTCGTCTCCGAGGAGCCTGGTATGGAGGTGGTCGGAGAGGCGGCCGACGGAGAGGAGGCGGTCGCTCTCGCCGGGAGACTAAAGCCCGACGTGGTCCTCATGGACCTGCGAATGCCGCACATGGACGGCGTTACGGCGATCTCCCGCATCAAGGCCGACTACCCCAGTATACACGCGATAGTCCTTACCACCTACGAGAGCGACGCCGACATAGTAAAGGCCATAGATAGAGGGGCGACCGGATATCTGCTCAAGAACGCCCCGAGCGAGGAGCTCTTTGGGGCCATTCGCGCCGCCGCCGAGGGCAAGCCGCTCCTTTCCCCGGCCGTCACGGCACGCCTCATGAACCGAGTGCGGGGGCCCGCCGAAGAAGCGTTGAGCACCCGCGAGATCGAGGTCCTGGAGCTCGTCGCCCGGGGGACGAGCAACAAGGAGATAGCCAAAGAGCTGTGGATCACGGAGACCACCGTAAAGACCCACATGGCCCACATATTCGAGAAGCTCGGCGTTACCGACCGCACGGCCGCCGTGACCGTGGCCCTTAGAAGGCAGATACTGAGGCTCGATGAGTGAGGGCTCGATGAGTGTAAGCCGCAGAGTAGAAACAACCGGACACGCGCGAGGGCGAGCCGGGTCCACTCGCGTCCTCTACCAGAGGCGTCTGGCCGCCGCCACGACGCCCCCCGCCACCAGGACCAGGACGCCTACACTGAGGGCCACGTAGGGCAGAGGCTCTGACGATATCTCCGTAGACTCCGCAGCTTCCGCGGCTTGCGTACCCCCCGTACCCTCCGCGGCGGAGTCATCTGAGTCCTCGGAACCGCTAGACTCCGCAGAGGCGGCATCGCCGTCCGGGGTTTCATCGTTCTCGTCGCCGCTTCCTCTATTATCTCTACCCCCGCTGTGCGTTCCCGCGCCGCCTCCGCCGCCGTCAGAGCCGTTGGCGTCTCCGGGGCCCGCACCGATTCCGGCTCCTGCGGATTCTGCGCCGGCTTCGTCCGAGCCTCCTGGGGAAGAAGGGGCGCGGGAGACGGGCGGCGCTCCGCTGCTCACGTCTTTCTCGGTGGCGAGCGCGGTCTTCATCCTGGCGCCGGGGGCCCTTTGCAGGGCTCTCGTGAAGCCCTCTAGGGCGCGCCGGGCATCCTCGCCGGCATCGGGCACGGCATCCTCTCCTCCGGCTTGCTGCCTACCGGTTATATCTTCCAGTCCGCCGCCCTTTCCGGCCATGTAGTACATGCAATTACCAGAGGCGTCGCACTCGTAGCTGGCGACGTTGAGGCACGCCTCTTTAGAGCCGCACACGTAGCAGGTCCCGGCCTCACCGTACCTCTCGTCCCGGGCCTGGACCTCGAAATAGTCGAAGTCGCCGGCGTCAAGCATGCCGGACTCCCACAACACGTACTCACAGTCCCAGTCGGGATCGCAGAAGAAGAACTCCTTGCCGGAGGGCCCGAGTATGTGACAGCCCGCCGCATCACAGTAGTCGAAATCCTCCGGTCCGGCTATGCCGAGGCGGGCGAGATCCTGGAAGCTATCCGGGGCCGGGCGCTCCCCGTACTCCTCGTACTGATCCCGCGTGTTGTCTGGTGGTGAAGCCTGGGCAAGCGCCGTATCGGCGGTCAGCAGCGTCGCGAGCACGAACGCGCAAAGAACCGCAAATGCGTTGAGTGACTTGAATCCGCTCATATGCCAGTCTCCATGTCGGATGTACCGGGGGCAACCGGGATCATTACAGGACCATTATTCATCAGGAGCATGGAGCCTGCATCCTGCGAGTGGAGTATTCCTGGGCGACTTTCGGAGGATACTCCCAGGTACGCCCGGAGTCTTTAGAGAGTCTGTGGAGGATCGGTAGATAATCTGCGGAGCATGGGCTTACGTGATTTTCGGAGGGTTTTGGAGGGTTTCTTAAGGTGGGCAGAGGCGGGCGGAGCGGTGAGATCATCCTACCGGCGAGAATAAGTCCTCCGTTCGGACGATCCCGGCCTCTGCCCGCCGCGGCAATATGACACCACAGGCCCGGAAGAGCCGGGCGCGGAAGACAAGGAGCGGGAGCATGCAAACCGGGATGAACAGACTGGAAGATAAGGCGGAGATGAGCCGGCGGCTCGGTCCAGCGAGCCTGGTGGCTTTGGGGATGCTCGTAGCGCTGCTCGCCGCTGCAGCGCCTGCCGCGGCCCAGGAAAACCCTTCCGGGGCGGGTACGGTGGACGTGACCTTCGAGCTTACCGTGGACGGTGAGGTGGCGGAGGGCCGGACGCTCGGGCTTGATCTGCCCGGTACGGCGGACATCGGCGGGACATTCTGCTCTACTGCCGCCCCCGATGCCCGGATACCGCGCTGTGAGGCCGGCGAGACCTATACCGCGACCTTCTTCAGCATCGGAAACAACGTGAGCACCGGGCCCCTGGCGGTGGCAGCGGGAGAGACCCGCTCCTACGAGTACACCGTCTCAAACGGCCAAGGTCTCATAGAGACCTTCGAGGCGGGCACGATAACCCCCACCGAGGACACCACCGTGAGCGCCACCTACCAGGCCGGAGACCAGGGCGACCAGAACCCTCCACAAGATCAGTACGGTCCGGGTGACGAGAATGGAGACCCCGGAAACAGTGAGGATCAGTACGAGAACGATCCGGTCGCTCCTCCTTCTGGCAGCGGCTCTCCTTCTGAATCTTCTGGATCTCCCGGAGCTTCCTCCAGCGATTCTAATGGCTCCGGCGGCTTGAGCATCCTGCCCGACACCGGCGGTGCCTCACTCCTCGCGCTCGGCGCGGGAGCCATGCTCGTGGCCAGTGGCCTGATAGCGAGGCGCATGACCAGCCAACGCTAGATCCTCCGTTACTCTCAGCCGCCACTCAGCGAGTCCGGGAGGGTGCCCGACACTCTCCCGGACTCCGCGGTGGACTGGCCGCGTATATGCAACATATACAGCCTCCCGGCAACCGGGGGGCTGACGGGCGGTGCCGGACGGAGCAGCGGCTTACCAAATACCGGAAAGCACACCTGTTACGCCGTCGCCGCGGTCGAGGCGCTCTATAACTTGATCGTAGAGGTTTTGGGCTCGCCTTCCTCGTACTTTGCGGATTGCAGGGTCTGTGAACAACCCTAAGCACTGTTTTCATGACCTCGACACGCTAAACGAGCGAGAAGCCTTTGAGGTCCTCTGCCCGCTCGGGGATGTCGAGTTCACCACCGTGTTGTGTCAGGAACTTGGGGAGGTTGTCGGCGTCTACGAACTCCAGGCCCAGGATTTGGCCCCCGGAGTCTATGTCGAGGTTTACGCCTTCTTCTAGCTCCACGGTGCGCGTCACGGCACCGTCCGGGATCTCCCGAAAGTAGATGTAGAGGGCGTTTACTTCGCTGTCTAGCTCGAATCTCATACGCTACCGATCCAAGACCTTGACGGTGACTATGTGGAATTGGCCGGTCATTGACTCAGTATAAACCACTTCTAGGGCACGCCCTCCTAAAGATCGACCACGTTGCGTACGTTTCCTTTGGCTCGGATGACTCCGTCCCCTGCCTGATAAGACGTTCTCTATGTCTTCCAGAGATACGTTCCGCTCGTTCATGCGTCTCCGGGCGTGGCTGCTCAGGGAGATCCGCACGTCAAACCGTCGCTGCAATCTGGCATGTCGGGCATGCCGGAAGTTTTAACTTCTACACTTCCAGTGTCGAGGTTTTGGGCTCGCCTTCCTCGTACTTGGCGGACTGGAGCGTCTTCCAGGAGAACTGGGTGAGCGTCTCGTCCGAGGGGGACTTGGCGAGGTCGGGGTCGGTCCTGGCTATTGCCCGGCGGGCGGTCTCTACAGCCCAGTCGAGGGAGCGTGTAATCTCGAACGCCCGTGCGGCCTGGTACTTTATCTGTAGCGTCTCCGGCTCGGCGTCGTCGGCGGAGAAAGTTAGCTCATACTCCTCCGTGCGGCTCTCGTAGTCCCCGATGCGCCGGGCCGTGCAGGTTAGCTCTGTCATGGCCGCATCCTAACACCGGGGGGATGGGCGTACCGGCATGATATAACGCCGCTATGGATCTTGAGGCCCTCCACGGCGGCTCTTTCGTACACTGGGAGCGGGTCGCGGGCTCCTGGAGCAAGCGCACCGTCTCCTCGCGCCTCTTGCTCTTCGCCGCCCGCCACTACCTGGCCGCCGTGGGCGACGCGGCGCCCGACCCCGAGCGGCAGGAGCTGCTCGAAGGGGCTCCGCTGCCGAAAGAGGTCAAGGATGCCTTTACGAGGCCGCCACAGGCCCCGGGCGACGAGCGGGACCGGTTGTGGGGAGAGTTCGTGGATGCCGCCGTGGTCGCGGAGCTGGATGTGATCTCCTACGGCGAGCGTCCGCCGCTGCTGCACGAGCTGCGAAACGGCCTGGAGGCCGCCGCCGAGGAGGCCGGTCCACAGACCCCGCTGGGACGGTGGCTCACCTCCCGCCGTGAAGCGTTGCCGGGCTCTGACCTGCCCGACGACCCGGAGTTCGTGCCCGTGTAGCGGGCGTGGAGGCCGGAGCTCTCGAGCCCCGGACGTTTGAAGTGTAGGCGCGAGCCCCGTACGGAGAGCATCTGATGAACAGACCCGGCGCCCGGGTTGCTCCCTACGATGCCTGAGCCGGAGCCTCGAAATCCCTGGCGAGACGTGTTTTTAGCAGAGACTCCGCTTGGCGCGCCGACTCCAGCTCTCCTCGCGGGATCTTTAATATCAGCGTGCCCTGCTCGTTGTTGGAGACGCCGCTCGTGGCCGCCGGGTCCTCCGCCTCTATGACGAGCCTGTTGCCGAGCAGGCCCGTCTTGAGCTCCACGGACCGGATCCCGGATACAGCCAGACTCACCCGCCGAGGCTCCTCTGTCCGGTATCCAAGCTTCAGCACTATACCCGTCTCGCCTACCTCGGCTATCCCGGAGCCCAGGGAGGGCGGACCGACGTATGCGCCGGTCTGGGGTAGCTTGAAAGTAAACCTTATCAGTCGCCCGCCTTGCTCCATCGTCCACCCGCATTACGACTCCGGTTACAACCACGCCGCCCCTGACGTAGCCCCTGAGACGCGCCCTGTCAGAGAGGCGGAAGCTCCAGAATCCATTCTCCGTCTGCACGGATTCTCACGCAACCAGGCCGGGCCCCACTCGACGACTCGTCGAGTCTGCGTTGGAGGCGGAGGGTCATCGTATCTCGCAAAGCGAAATATATTCACCATAGAATGAAAAATACTCTGGAAAGCTCCGTCCCGTCCGGGTAAGATGCCGGGAGGCAGTCGTGTCCGGGCCGGGGAGGGCCGGAGGCGCGGTTCTGGAGACGTTCGATGTCGTTTGATGGCAGCGGCGGAAGCGAGAGAAAAGAGGGGTGGGATGGAAGCGATACCGAGTGCCAGCTACAGCATGACGCTGCGCGTGGAGTTTCCGCATCAGGCCGGGTCCCTGGGGCGGGTGTTGACGGCGATAGGGGATGCCGGGGGCATGATCGGCGCGGTGGACATCGTGCGGATGCGGCAGGAGTCGTCCATAAGGGACATTACCGTGAACGCCAGCGACTCCGACCACGGCGGGCGCATAGTGGAGGCCGTGGATGCACTGGACGGCGTGCGGGTCATAAACATCTCGGACCGCACCTTCCTGATGCACCTCGGCGGCAAGATCGAGGTCCGCTCCAAGATGCCCGTGAGGACCCGCGACGACCTCTCGATGGCCTACACGCCGGGGGTGGCGAGGGTGTGCCGCGCCATCGCCGAGGACCGCGAGCGCGCCTTCAACCTGACCATAAAGCGGAACACGGTCGCCGTCGTCTCCGACGGCACGGCCGTTCTGGGTCTCGGGGACATAGGCCCCGAGGCGGCGATGCCGGTCATGGAAGGCAAGGCCATGCTCTTCCGGGAGTTCGCCGAGGTGGACGCCTTCCCGATCTGCCTCGACACGACGGATACCGAGGAGATCATCTCCAGCGTAAAGAACCTGGCCCCCGGCTTTGGCGGCATAAACCTGGAGGACATCGCGGCGCCGCGTTGTTTTGAGATAGAGAACAGGCTAAAGGAAGAGCTGGACATCCCCGTGTTCCACGACGACCAGCACGGCACTGCGGTGGTGGTCCTCGCCGCGCTATACAACTCCCTGAAGATCGTGGACAAGAGCCTCGAGGATTTGCGGGTGGTGGTGAACGGCGTGGGAGCCTCCGGCGTGGCGTGCGCAAAGATCATGCTCGCCGCCGGGGTGAAGAACATCGTCGGCTGCGACTCTCGGGGCATCGTGCATCAGGGCCGCGAGGGGCTTGACACCTCCAAGGGCTGGTACGCGGAGAACACCAACCCCGAGGGCATCACCGGCACCCTTTCCGACGCCGTGCGCGGCGCGGACCTGTTCCTCGGGCTCTCCGTACCGGACGTACTCACACTGGAAGACGTCAAGACGATGGCGGAGGACCCGATCATCTTCGCCATGGCGAACCCGGACCCCGAGATAAGGCCCGAGATAGCCGTGGACGCGAGCCGCATCATAGCCACGGGCCGCTCGGACTACCCGAACCAGATCAACAACGTCCTCTGCTTCCCCGGCATCTTCCGCGGAGCCCTGGAGGTAAGGGCCAGGGAGATAGATGAGCCCATGAAGCTGGCGGCCGCGCAGGCCATAGCGGAGGTGGTGCCCGAGGAAGCGGTCTCGGAGGACTACATAATCCCCTCCGTGTTCGACGAGCGGGTGGCCCCGGCGGTGGCGGATGCCGTCGCCGAGGCCGCCCACAAGAGCGGCTCCGCCAGGCGTTCCCCGGAAGAGCGGGAGGAGGGCGTCAAGGGCGCGGGCCTCGGCATGACGAGCACGTAGGGCAGTAGAGCACGCGGAGCGTATAGAAAGCTCTGCCATCCTCTGACCGGGGCTACCGGGCACCCTGAGATCTTTTCGGGGTCCCCGATGGTCTCGGTAGCTGCACCGGTAGCCCCGGAGACTGGGCCGGGAGTAGTGTTCTCCGGCGGAACGTCTCGTGGGAGGAGACGAGGAGCCGGTGGCAACCGCCCGCGAGGGACGTAGAATGTGGCCATGCCGGTACCGAAACAGATATTCGTGTGCGCCACTCCTGGGGAGGGGCGTTGTGGAGAGAAGGGCGGGGGCGAGCTACTGGAGAGGTTCCGGGAGGAGATCTCCTCCCGTGGGCACCCCTCCGGGCTCGTGCTGCGTAACTCGTGTACCCGCCGCCACGAGGAAGGTCCGGTCGTCTTCGTCTTCCCGGATGACGTGTGGTACACGCGGGTAACGCAGGCGGAGGTCCCGGAGATAGTGGAGCGTCACCTGGAGAGGCGGGAGGAGAGACGGGACCACGATACGGGGGCCGCGTAGTTTACGTAGCCTAACGCCGGTCTGCTAGACGCCCGGTGGTGTCGAATCCCAGACGGCCGATGGTGCGCTCCATGGACCAGTCCGCGCCCGTGAGGAGCCGGGCCCGGCGGCCCCGCAGGTAGTAGAGGAAGATGCTCCGGTACAGGGCCTGGGCCTTCGGGCCGGAGAACTTTGCTCCCGCCGCCTCGGCGACCGCGCTCTCGGGCCCGAGGCTCACGACGTAGCCCCGGTCGAAGTACGAGAATGGCCGGCGCTCCCGACCCCGCGTGCGGCGATCGAGATCCCGGGCGATCCAGGGTCCCTGCTGTACGGCCACGGAGGCGGTCGGGGGCAGCGGGCCGTGGTCCGGGTCCGTGTACACCCCGGCGTCGCCCGGGACGTAGATCTCCGGGTGATCCGGCAACGTGAGGTAGCCGTCAAGCGCCGCCCTCCCGGAACCGTCGGTCTCGGCATCCAGGGAGCCGTTTAGCGGCGCGGCGTGTACCCCGGCGGTCCACACGCGGGCGCGGGCCGGTATACGCTCGTCTCCGGCGCTTACGCCGTCGCCGTCGGCCCCGGTGACCGGGGTGTTCAGCCGCACCTCGACGCCCAGCTCCCGTAGCTCCCGCAGGGCGACTTCGTGGAAGTAGGGGTCGAGCCAACCCAGCAGCCGGTCCGTGGCCTCCAGGAGCACCACCCGGGGCTCCCGCGCCGGGGGGCGGGGCGTGCGCTTCTTCAGATAGTCGAAGAGGGAGGCTATCTCGGCGGCTAGCTCCACGCCGGTGGCCCCGCCGCCGACGAGCGTGACCGTAAGTGTCCCCTCCGCTTCGTCTCCACGCACGGAGTCTCTCCAGGCTTCGTCCAGAGCGGAACGTAGCGAGAGGGCGTCCCCGAGCGACCAGAAGAGCCCGAAGCTATCCGCCATCTCCGCGGGCGGCGGGGTGGGACGGCTGCCGGCCGCGAGCACCAGGTACTCGTACTCCACGGGGCCGGCGCTCGTGTGCAGGGTGCGGGTCTCGGGGGAGATACCCTCTACGCTCGCCCGGAGAAAGTCGCAGCGGCCCCGGCACAGAGCGGGTATGCTGCTCCGGACGCTATCCGGGTGGACCCTGCCCACGGCGACCTCGTGGATCAGGGGTATGAAGTCCCACTCGGTCTCTTGGTCCACGAGCAGCGTCTGACCGGGGCGGCGCAGCGAGGGCGGCAGGCTCCGGATGAGCGAGGCTCCTGCGAAGCCCGCGCCCACCACGACCACCCGTGAGCGCCGGGGCTCCGGGGGGGTCATCGCGCGCCCTCTGGTTGTGGGGCCCGTATCACGCTAAAGCACGTCTTTCGTAAGATCTCTACGCCTCCAGAGCCCTGGTGTGATGTTCGACGTGGTGGATCACGCCGAGAGTATACCGGTGCTTTGCCCATGACCGCCCGCAGAATCACCGGAGCCCGTCCGTACACACGATGAGCCCTGACTTACAGCATGCGTACCACACTTTACAAAGTGGGGAGACATCTCTAGACTTCGGGACGGGAGGCGAGCCGTGGGGTGACGGCGCGCGGGGAACCGGCATGGATACGGGGGAGAGTAGCCCTTGAGGGCTTGGAAAGGGGGCCGCTTTGCGGAACCGGGAGATTGGAGCCGCAGAGGCCGGCGACGGCCTCGCGGAGAGCCTGGCAGAGGTCGAGGCTGCGTCTCCGGGGCTCATCGTGCGCCACACGAGCCGCCGGTTGGGGGCGCTCGCGCCGGAGGAGGCGCGGGAGCGTTTGATCTCCGGCAGCATCTCGTTCGCGGAGTTCGTGGATCAGGTCGGAGACGGGTTCCGGGAGCTTCTGGAGTTCATGACTGAGAACGACCTGCACCCCGGGCGTCCGGGGGAGGTTCTGTACTGTATCGAGCGCAACTCCCACACCGCGGGCCGCCGGGATCTCAGGATGCAGCTCAAGCATCTCTACGCCCCGCAGGCCCCAGAGCACAGGCGGGGATAGACGAGAGTAGGCATGGCCAGGCGGTGGCGGCTGTGGTTAATCCCGGGTATCGGGGCGGGTTTGGGTTTAGAATTCCGGTCGTGAAGCTCGTAAAGACCAGCCCGAGCGGATAACAGGGAGGAAGCCCGTGAGCGAAGATACCCAGAAAAAGGTCATCTCGATAGCGTCCACATTGATCGCTTCCCAGCTAGCCAGCAGGCTCGCGGGCAAGCTCCTGGCGGAGCCAGAGACCGAGAGCCGGAGGGTCAGGGACGACGCCAAGGAGGCGCTCGTAAAAGCGGTCTTCTCCCTGGTTTCGACGATCATAGCCTCCATAATAATCCGGCAGTTCTTGGCCAAGCGCTGGGGAGCCTAGTAGGTCCAATAGACTCGGTAGAGCGGTCCCCGTCGCTTACGGTCCGGTGGAGGCTGCCTGAGAAGGGGGCGTGCCCTCTAGCTCCGGTTACGGTATCATCCGTGGCATGACTGCTACGCTGATCGTATTGCTTATTATAGTGGCCCTGATCGGGGTCTCGCTCGCGCTCGGGAGGACGTCCAGGGAGGCGCAGGCCGTCCGTGACGACGAGTTTGTGGAGCTGGACGGCTCCTGGATCCGCTACCGGGTCACCGGTCAGGGTCCCCCGGTGCTGCTGGTCCACGGTCTGCTATCGTCGTCCAGGATCTGGGAACCGCTGGCCAAGAGGCTTTCGGGGCAGTTTACGGTGTACTCGTTGGACCTCCGGGGGTTCGGGGAGTCGGACAAGCCGCTTACCGGCTACGGGGTGAGGCACGGCAGCCGCGTGCTGTACGCTTTCTGCTCCCATTTCAGGCTCAACAACGCGGCCATCGTCGGACACGACGTCGGCGGTGACATGGTCGTCAAGCTCGCCGCGGACCACCCGGAGTTCGCCCGGAGCGTGACGCTCGTCGCCGTCCCCGCAAACGAGGATCAGATGGACTTGCCGACCTCGCTGTGGCTCGCCACGCTGCCGGTTATCGGGCCGCTGTTCTACGTGATCGGGCAGTACGCGGACTTCGTGCGTAAGCTGTGGTTGAAGCCGTTCGTCTCGGACAAGCGGGACCTGCCCGAGGAGCTAATGGAGGACGCCGCCGCTTCCGTGCCCGCCGCGCTGCGCTCCACCTTCAACACCGTGAGGCGGGAGATCTCCCGTGAGCGTGTCGCCCGGCAGGCGCGGCATCTGCAGGCCCCGGTGCTGGTGCTCGCCGGCGAAGAGGACCAGATCGTGGACCCCCAGGCCGCCGAGGTGTGGGCCGGGAGTGCGCCGCGCTCGGAGGTGGCGATACTCGAAGGCTGCGGCCACCTGCCGATGAGCGAGCTACCAGAGGAGTTCAGCTCCCGCCTGCTCACCTTTCTCGCCGGGAACGAAAGCGGTCACTCCCGGAGGAGCTCCCGGGCACCACGCGAGGAGGCATCTTCTGGAATGCCCAGGGAGGTCAGGGACCCCCGGGAGTCCGGACAGGACTCGCGCGGCATAGACGGCCTGGAGCCGGATGAGGAGGCCAGCGCCGCCGAGACCGCAGAACCTCCCCCCAGAGTCTCACGCGGGCCCGTGGGGAGGGGAGGCAGGCTCCGGCGGGCAGGCGCGGCTCGCCGTGAGGAAGACGATACCGGTGAGATGGGGTACGTGCCGGAGAAGAACGAGAGCCAGGAAGAGGAACAGGCGAGAAAGCAAGAAGAGAGCAGGGAAGAGGGGCCGGAGGGTAGGCAAGAGGCCAAGCCTGCGGTGGAGCCCGGGGAGGACCCGGACTCCACGCGCCGCGTCGAGCGCCAGGACGGCGGTGGCCGGCCGGGCGGCGAGGATATCATCCCCGAGCTCCCCGACGACCTATTCCGCTGGTCCGACGTCCGTAAGGGCCGCCGTCGCGGGCGCGGTGAGGAAAATGGCGGCGGCCGCGAGAGCGGGGAACGGGGAGACTAGGACCTGGTAGGATCTAGAGGCTCTTTTTGAGGTATATCCAGTCCCTGATGCCCAGGGCGTAGCCCGTTAGCCAGGAGCTCTGGCGCGATATCTCCTCGTAGCCCTCGGTCTCGTAGAGCGTCAGGGCCTCGTGGTTGATGCCGCTGACGTGCAGCCCTATAGAGGACTTGTCCGCCCCGCGTCCCAGGGCCTCGGCCTCGTAGAGCAGGCTCCTGGCCAGGCCCCGGCGCTTGTAGTCGTTTGTTACCACCAGGCGCTCGACGTAGGCCTCCGTCTTTATGGGGTTGTAGCGGGGGTGAGAGAGCAACGTCGCCGAGCGCAGCGCCGGGAAGAGCCCGAGCTGCTCGCGGAGCGTCCCCCAGAGCTTGCGGGATAGCGCCTCGTCGTCGGAGTGCCCCGTGCGCACGCCGATGCTGGCGAGGGGGGCAGAGAGGCCGCCGTCCGTCTCGTGCTCCACGATCAGGGACGTCACCCCGCCGATGGAGTGTTCCAGGGCCACCCAACGCTCCATGACGTCCGCGGCCCGGTCCAGCCTGCCGCGGAAGACGGGCCGGAACTTATCCACGAAGCCCTCGACCACGAGGCCGGCGATCACCCGGTTGTCCTCCGGGGTGGCCTTGCGCAGTTTGAAGCCCTCGTCCAAGAGTCCCGTGTCCACCTGCCTCCGTACGCCGCCGCACCCGTGACGGGCTAGCTGATCAAGCGCCGCCGCATGAAGTATATGGGGATGAACGCGAGCACGGCGGTGAAGACTATTATCCAGCCCAGGTCAACCAGTATCGTTACCGACGGGCCGGTGGCCAGCTCGCGGCAGGCGTTTACCGCGTGATACAGCGGGGTGAACCAGGCGATCTGGGATATGGGCGGGGGGAAGCCGTCTATGGGGAAGAAGATCCCCGAGAACAAGAATAGCGGCGTTATGACGAGGGTGAAGTAGTAGCCGTACAGGTCTATCGTCGGGATCAGGCTCGTAAAAAGCGTCCCCATGACGCTGAACATGATTCCGACCAGTAGCAGCACGAACGGTATGAGCAGCGCCCACGGCGAGGCTATGAGCCCGAGCGCGGTGAGCACGGCCAGAAACACCGCCCCCTGCATTACGGCTCTCGTGCCCGCCCACAGGTACTCCCCGGCGATGGCGTCCTCGACGTTTACCGGTGTCGAGACTATCGCCTCGTAGACCCGGTCCACCTTGAGCTTGACGAAGGTGTTGAAGGTGCTCTCGAAGGAGGCGGCGAACATCGCGTTTGCCGCGAGCAGGCCGGGCGCGATGTACTGCGTGTAGCTCTGACCGCCGATGCCGCCCTCCTGAATGAAGGCCCCGAGCCCGAGCCCGAGCGCCGCCAGGTACAAGAGCGGCTCGACGAAGTTCGGGATCAGGATGGTGATCCACCGCTTGCGAAAGATTGTGGCACTCCGTCGCCACACGCGGTACGCGCCGCGGGGCGAGGGGATGAGCGCGGGTAGTGTATTTACCTTGCCCATCAGTCCACGAGTCCCCGGCCCGTGAGGTTGAGGAAGACGTCCTCGAGGCTCGACCTGCGCTTCAGGGTATCCCCGACCCCGGCCCCGGAGGCCCGGACGCGCTCTATGAGCCTGTCCGGCTCCGAGGTGTAGGCGTAGATTGCGTCTGCGGTGCGCTCCACGGAGTCCGCCTCCGCCTCGATTACGGGGGCGAGGCTATCGAGGCTGTCAGGACCGCCCCTCTCCGCCCGGAACTCAACGACCTCGGGGCTAACGTTCTCCTTTATAAGCGTCTGTGGCGAGCCGGAGGAGATGATCCGGCCGCCCTCCATGATGACGAGCCGGTCGCAGAGCTGGGCGGCCTCGTCCATGTAGTGGGTCGTGAGGATCAGGGTCTTTCCCCGGCGCTTTAGCTCGCGCAGCTTCTCCCACACCAGGTGCCGGGCCTGGGGGTCGAGGCCGGTGGTCGGCTCGTCCAGCACCACGAGGTCCGGGTCGTTCATCAGGGAGCGGGCGATCAGGAGCCGCCGCTTCATGCCGCCGGAGAGCTGCTCGACGCGGTCGCCGGACTTCTCGGAGAGCTGCACGAACTCTAGCATCTCGTCGGCGCGGTTGGAGATCTCCTTGCGGCCCAGGCCGAAGTACCGGCCGTAGACCACGAGGTTCTCCCGCACGGTAAGGTCCTCGTCCGGGTTGTTCTCCTGGGGCACGACCCCGATGCGTTGCTTGACCCGCCGGGCCTCGCGGCCCACGTCCAGCCCGACGACGTCCAGCTCGCCGCCGGAAGGGACTGCTGCGTTGTAGATCATCTTCATCGTCGAGGTCTTGCCCGCGCCGTTGGGACCCAGAAAGCCGAAGCACTCGCCCTCGTACACCTCGAAATCCACGCCTCTTACCGCCTCGAAGCCCTCGTAGCTCTTCTTCAGGCCCCGGGCCTCCAGCGTGACGCCCCGGCCCCGCGAGCCGTCGCGCCCCCTCTCCGTTCCTGTTCCCGTACTCTGCAAACGCGACGCTCCACACTCTTCGTTGATAACGTTAATAAGCCAAGGTCTTTGGTGTCTGCGGCGCTCGTGGCGCTCGTGGCCTTTGTGGCCCCTCCGGCCTGCCGCGGACGAATATCAGACAGATATACTAACGCACACACGCGCCAGACCGTCTGTCAGCGCCTTTACGACGCTCACGAGGCTCATACGCGATAGGGCATTGAGTTAGAGCATCGAATTCTTGCGGTGTTTCGGGGTACCGGGGTGCAGAGTCCGAAACTAATGCTAGACTCCAAACCTATGAGCGATAGATCCCGAAACCATAGACGTTACAGGCACCGTAGGAGACGTCCTGCGCTGCTCGGGGCCACGGCCTTTGCCTCTGTCATCATACTGGCGCTCGGCGGTCTGACGCTCGTGGGCCTCGACAACGTGGGCTCCAAGGGTATGCAGCTATCCCGGGTCTCCCAGCCGGAGGTAGCCCAGGCCCCGGAGGTGACGAAAGAGAGAGGCGGCGGGGAGCAGGCCCCCTCAAATAGCGTCGAGAAGTCTTCCGAGGCAGCCCCGGACAAGGCTCCAGAGCAAGCCTCGTCCGGGGCTGCCTCGGATGAGAAGTCCTCCGGGGAAAAAGGCTCGAACGGCTCTTCGGAGAACGAGGAGGCAAAAAAGCAGGAGTCCGATAAAAAGGCCGAGGACAAGAAGGATAAGCAGGAAAAGCAAGAGAAGCAGGAGCCCGAGCCTCCGCCGGACCCCCGGATCAAGACCATGTGGATGTCCATACCTAAGCTGGGCATGTACAGCGACACGGTCTACAACAGCAGTTCTCACGAGCAGATGGGCGTCGGGGCGATCAAGCTGCCCCCGACCGGCTTCCCGTGGCAGAACGGGGCGAACACTTACATCTCGGCGCACAGGATCGGCTATCCGGGGACGCAGAGCTACAATCAGTTCTACGCGCTGCCCGCGATGCAGCAGGGAGACATGATCTACGTCGGTGACGCCAATGGCACCCAGTACAAGTATCGGGTGACCAAGAAGTTCGCCGTCAAGCCGTGGGAGAACTGGGTCACCGAGCCCAAGGCCGGTAAGGACCTGATAACGCTCCAGACCTGTGTAGACTCGCTGGATCCGAACACCTGGTGGGATATAAGCCCGAAGCTCATGCGTTCCGGGCCGGACTCGGCGCGCATGATCGTGCGGGCCGAGAAGGTGGATACCTACTACCCGCAGCAGTACCAGTAGTAACAGCCGCTCACTAGTTGAACGAGCAGAATGCTTACAGAGAAGGGGGGGCGCTCCACAGAGCGTCCCCCCTTCTCTTAGCTAGTCCTCCGGTTCGAGGACGTCGTAGAGGATGGGCTCTATCGCGCCGTCGCTGAAGCCGGAGCGGTACTGTATGTAGCGGGTTCTTTGCAGGAAGGCGAGTGAGGTGCGCACCCGGCTTTCGAGGCTCGGGATCTCCTCCTCTATCTCCTCTCTCTTGGAGGAGTCTATGATCACATCCTCCTCATCTGCCTCCTGCCAGAGATCCCAGAGCTTGCGCCAGAGCCTCTCCTCGTCCTGTGGTAGGGTCTCTCGTTCCACTACTCAACCTGCTTTCTAAGCTCGAATACTACGTGCGGCATCTCGGGGGCTAGGAGCTTTTCGGTCGCCAGCCGGGCCGCGTTTGCGGAGCCCGGCAGGGCGGCCACGAACCGGCGGCCGATGGTGCCGGCCACGGCCCGGCTCATCATGGCGGCGGCCCCGATCTCCTCGTAGGAGAGGGTGCGGAAGATCTCGCCAAACCCGTCGAGCCGCTTCTCCAGCATCGCCTCTACGACCTCGTAGGTCGAGTCCCGCAGCGAGATGCCGGTGCCGCCGGTGGTTATCACGGCGTCCACGTCCTCGCGGGCGAGAAAGTCCGTGAGACGGCCCCGGATCTCCTGTGGCTCGTCTTTTATGAGGTCGCGGGCCGAGATCTCGTGCCCCGCCCCTTCCAGAATCTCCTGTATCGCGTCGCCGCCGGTGTCCGTCTCCGGGGTGCGGGAGTCGCTTATGGTCAGAACGGCCACCCGGACGTAGTCGGGGGCCTCGTGGTGATGTTGTCTTACGGCCTCGCTCACGAGGGGCCTCCCGTACCATCCATACCACCCATCTGGCTCATCTGGCCGTTCAGGAACGGATTGCTCACCCGCTCTTCGCCGACCGTGGTCGCCGGTCCGTGGCCGGGATAGAGCCGGGTCTCGTCCGGGAGGGTCAGGATCTCCTCCCGGATGCTCTTCATCAGGACCTCCATGCTCCCGCCCGGGAGATCCACGCGCCCCACGCTTCCGGCGAACACGGCGTCGCCCGATAGCACGAGTCCTTCAGCCTCCACGTAGAAGGCCAGATGACCGGGGGCGTGCCCCGGAGTGTACAGCGGGCGCAGCCGTAGACCGCCGACCTCCAGCGTCTCGCCGGTCTCGATGTAGCGGTCTATCTCCGGCACCTTGCCGAACTTCACGCCCATCATCGCGGCCTGCTGCGGTACGGCCTGGAGCATCTCCTCCGCCTCGGCGTGCAGGAGGACGGGGCAGGAGTACTCCTCGGCAAGCTCCGCAACGGCCCCGACGTGGTCTATGTGCGAGTGGGTGAGGATGATCGAGCCTATCTCCACCCCGCTCTGCTCGACCGCGAGCGCGATGCGGGCCGCCTCGTCGCCCGGGTCTATCAGCGCGCCCTCGCCGGACTCGTCCCCGACGATGTAGCAGTTCTCCTGGAACGGGCCGACAGTTATGCCTTCTAGGATCACGCGTTACCGCCTCTCGTGTTGGCTCGTATTCGAGCTTTCGGACCGGGCCCGCAGCAGCTCGACCAGGAGCCGCGCCGGGGTGCCGGTCGCCCCTTTCGCGACGTACGGGTTCTTCAGCGGGACGTCCCAGGCGGTGCCGGCGACATCGAGGTGTGCCCAGGGGAAGTCCGCGAACTCCTTGAGGAACGCGCCGGCGGTCAGGGTGCCCGCGTTACGGCCCCCGGTGTTCTTTATGTCGGCGGTGTCGGACTCGATCTGGTCCGTGTAGTCCTCGAACAGCGGCAGCGGCCAGGCGCGCTCGCCGGCTGACTCTCCGGCGGCCTGGACCTCGGAGACGAGGTCGTCGTCGTTGCCCATCAGCCCGGAGGCCGCCTTGCCGAGCCCGACGAGCACGGCCCCGGTGAGGGTGGCGCAGTCTATGACGCAGGCCGGGTCGTAGCGTTTTGCGTAGAGCAGGGCGTCGGCCAGGATGAGGCGTCCCTCGGCGTCCGTGGAGATGACCTCGACCGTCTTGCCGTTGGAGAACTGCAGCACGTCGCCGGGCTTGTAGGCGTCGCCGGCGGGCAGGTTCTCGGTGGCGGGCACGAGGGCCACGACGTTCACCGGGAGGCCCAGCGCCCCGACGGCCTCCATTGCCCCGAGCACGGCCGCGCCGCCGCCCATGTCGAACTTCATCTCCTCCATGCCCGCCGAGGGCTTTATGGAGATGCCGCCGGAGTCGAAGGTCACGCCCTTGCCCACGAGCACCACCGGGGCCTCATCGCCGCCGCCCCGGTGCTCCAGCACGATAAAGCGCGGCTCCTGTGAGGAGGAGCGGCCCACCGTGGAGAGGCCGGTCATGCTTTCGGAGTCTATGCCGGCACGGTCGAGCACCGTGAGACCCATGTCGTGGCGGGTCGAGATCTCCTCCGCCTGCCCGGCGAGAAACTCCGGGGTCGCGGTGCTGCCGGGCTCGTTCGCGAGGTCCCGGGCGAGGCGGGCTCCGCGGGCGATCTTCTCCCCGGCCTCGGCCCCGCGCCGGGTGGCGCTGGCGGTAGCCTCGTCGTCGGCCGCGAGTAGCTCCACGCCGGGGTCGCTCTGCTCCTCGTCATCCGTCTCGTCCGTCTTGTTCTTGATACCGCTCTTGTACTTGCGGAACCTGTACAGGCCGAGAGCCGCACCCTCGGCGGCGGCCTGGGCGGCCTGCTCCCCCGTCGCGGCATGCGGGGTGCGGGGGGATAGGACCATCTCTCCGGCCTTCAGGGAGCGCGCCTTCTTCGCCGCCGTGGCCGCCGCGCGCCGCAGCTTGTCCAGGGTGAACCCGTCCCGCTCCCCGAGCCCGAGGAGCATCAGCCGGGAGGCCGCAACCCCGTTTCCGTTACCTCCTTCTCCGGTGTAGAGCAGCGCCATCTCTCCCTCCTTGCCGGAGAAGTCGCCGCTCTGTAGCGCGGGGGCGGCGGCTCCGGCGAGGGACTCCGGCGCCGCCTCGCCTTTGTAGAGGCAGACCACGAGAAGCTCCGTATTTACACCCGCCGCGCCGTCCGGGCCGATGGTCCTGGTTCCGATGGGGCCCAAAACCCCTCCTCTCTCGTGTAGGAACGATGTAAGAACGCGTGTCGCGGGACATATGGTAAAGGATGCCGCCCGGCTCTACGGGGCCGGGGGCACGTTCCGCCGCTGTTCTACAATACTCTCGTCGTGAGGCTCTCGGTTGTTATACCCGCGCTGGAGGAGGAGGCTGTGATCGGCGGCCTCCTCGACTACGTCTCGGGGCTGGATGGCGTCCACGAGGTGGTGGTCGCCGACGGCGGCTCCTCTGACGCTACGGCCGGGATCTCTCGCGCGAGAGGCGCGGCGCTCGCGCTCTCGGAGCCGGGGCGCGGCATTCAGCTGCGGGCCGGGGCAGAGAGGGCCACGGGCGACGTGCTGCTGTTCCTGCACGCCGACACGCTGCCGCCGCCGGACGTGGCGGATCAGATACGGGGCGCGCTGGAGGCGGGCTATGTCGGCGGGAACTTCCGGCTCAAGTACCCCGGCGGCGGGGCGCTCGGCCGCTGGCTGGAGGCTCTCGTGCTCGTCTACCGCAGGGTCGGCCGCTACTACGGGGACTCGGGCATCTTCGTCCGCCGCGACGTGTACGAGAGCATCGGCGGCTTCCCGGCGGTGCCGGTCATGGAGGATGTGATCTTCGTCCACCGCCTCGAACGGGCCGGTAAGACCGCCTTCCTGCCGGGCCCAATGACCAGTTCCCCCCGCCGCTGGACCGGACGCCCCCTGCGCACGCTCTTTCTGTGGGCCGCCATGCAGCTCGCGTACGAAGCCGGGGCGAGCCCCTGGCGGCTGGCCCGCTTCTACCGCTTGGCCACTGGCGGCACCAGAGAAGAGTAGCGTGGTGGGGCCGGTTCGCGGGCAACGAGGCGGGCTGTTACCGTGGGATATATGAGCGCCACACAGGGACTCCGGCATCATCTGGACTTCGCCACCACCCTCGCCTACGAGGCTGGGCGGATGACCCTCGGGTACTTCAGGAACGGGGTACGGACGGAGACCAAGGAAGACGAGAGTCCCGTCACCGTCGCGGACCGGGAGGCGGAGCGCATGATCCGGGCCCGGATCAGCGAGCGTTACCCTTCGCACGCCATTCTCGGCGAGGAGTACGGCCCGGAGGCGGGGGCGGGAAGCTATCGCTGGATCGTGGACCCCATAGACGGCACCCTGGCCTTCGTGCGCGGCGTCCCGCTGTACGCCGTTCTGATCGCACTGGAGATAGAGGGCGTCTGCGAGGTCGGCGCCGCCTACTTCCCCGCCCTGGACGAGATGGTCCACGCCGCAACCGGGGAGGGCTGCTACTGCAACGGCCGCAGGGCCCGCGTCTCCCAGGTGCAGAGCCTCTCCGAAGGTATCGTGGCCTTCACCGACGCCAAGGGTTTCGAGGCCTACGGGCGCGAGCCGGAGTGGGACCGGCTGAGGCGCGCCGCCCGGTACGCCAGAGGCTGGTCGGACGCCTACGGCCACGCGCTCGTCGCCACCGGGCGGGCCGAGGTCATGCTAGACCCCGCCATGAACCCCTGGGACTGCGCCCCGTTCGCCCCGATCCTGCGCGAGGCCGGCGGCTACCTCGGGGACTGGTCCGGCCGAGAGACCATCTACGGCGGCGAGGCCCTCAGCACCAGCCGCGTGCTTCTACCGGAGGTGCTCGATCTGGTCCGGCGCGAGTAGGGCGACGGCTAGAACTACTCTAGCTACTTACTCCAACTATCGACTACCATTGTGCAATGCACTGCGTAATAATGTCGGGTGGCTCTCGGGGCGACGTACAGCCTTATGTTTCGCTAGGTCTCGGACTAATTTCGGCGGGACATAAGGTTACGCTAGTGGCTCCTGGCGAGTTTGCGGATCTTATCCGAGGATATGGTCTCGGTTACCATCAGATGCCGATGGACGCTAGGAGCTTAGTCGAGCAGCAACTGGAGACCGGAACGGCGAGCCCCTTGCAATTCATGCTCCGTTTGCGGCGCGCCGTCGGCTCCGCATTCAGAGAGATAGCGGCCTGCTACGCGGAGGCGGCGATCGGGGCGGACGTGGTGATCTACTCACCGTTCGGGATTTTCGGTAGGGAGGCGGCAAAGGCGCTCGGGGTTCCGGTCGTCGGGGCGTTACCTGCACCGTTTTTGTGTGGAACCCAGTCTTATCAGCATTCCTTCTTTCCGATTCCGGCCGGTACATTAGGCTTTGGCAATGAGGCCTGGGACTCGTCTCCGGGGCTGTTGAGGCGCGCGTACAATTATCTGTCTTACCCTCTAATGAATCAGACCGGCTTTCAGATTATGAGGCCCGCGGTAAATCATGGGCTCAAGACGGCCTCCGAGGTGGTGCCTGGGACAGAACCCTACTCTTTGAGAGGCCCGTTCTCGCACATAACTCACGGTCCCGAACCGGTGCTCCACGCCTATAGCCAGGCCGTGCTGCCGCAACCTCCGGAATGGAGTGCGAAGAATCTCCACGTGACCGGATACTGGCAGTTGGAAGAGCCGGAAGATTGGGAGCCTCCGAGGGAGTTACTCGAGTTCCTGGAGGCTGGTGAACCACCCGTATACGTAGGCTTCGGTAGCATGGATGGCGGAGGTGGGGAGGAGCTGACTAGTCTCATCGTCGAGGCGTTATCTTTAGCCGGACGCCGGGGGATACTGCTCTCCGGGTGGGGCGGCATTGGGACGGATGCTCGGGGTGGGCGTCTATCCGGACTTCCAGACAACGTGTGCGTGGTAGACGAGGTGCCGCATAGCTGGCTTTTACCCCGAGTGGTGGCGGCCGTACATCATGGCGGTGCCGGTACGACTGCGGCTTCGCTCCGGGCCGGTATACCAACGGTGATAGTACCGTTTTTCGCGGACCAGAAGTTCTGGGGGGCGCGTGTAGCGGATCTTGGCGTAGGACCCACGCCAATCCCCCGTAAGCGGCTTTCCGCCGACAACCTCGCGGTCGCGATAGATCAAGCCGTCTCCGACTGGCGAATGAGAGATAAATCCCAGAGGTTGGGACGCACTCTGAAGGCCGAAGACGGGGTTGGAACCGCGGTCGAGTACATAGAACGACACGCTTTCGGCGTGTGATCCCGACAGGTTAGAGGTTATGAAACACGCCGCCAGGCACGAAAAGAGGGGACGCATTTCGCGTCCCCTCGCTGACCGCTGATAGCTAAACGCTACAGAACCGGCAGGTACTTCTCAAGCTCGTAGGGCGTGACCTGTATACGGTACTCCTCGAACTCGTCGCGCTTGAGCTGCATCAGGCGGGAGAAGGCGTGCTCCCCGAGAGCCTTCTGCAGTAGCTCCGAGCCCTCTGCCTCCTTTATGGCCTCTCCGAGGTCGGAGGGGAGGCTCTGGACTCCCATCTTCTCGCGCTCGGTGGCGGAGAGGTCGTAGAGGTTGCGCTCGTTGGGCTCGGGGAGCTCGTAGCCCTTCTCTATACCTTCCAGGCCGGCGTGCAGCAGGGCGGCGAAGGTGAGGTAGATGTTGGCCGAGGGGTCCGGGCAGCGGAGCTCCATGCGGGTCGCCTTCTCCTGGCCCGGGTGGAAGCCTGGCACGCGCACGAGCGAGGAGCGGTTCTGGCGGCTCCACGCGATGTAGACCGGGGCCTCGTAGCCCGGTACGAGCCGCTTGTAGGAGTTTACGTTCTGGGCGAAGATGATCGAGAGCTCCCGGGCGTGGCGTAGCTGACCCGCGATGAACGCCTGGGCCTCCTTGGAGAGGTAACCCTTCTCGTTGGGGTCGAAGAAGGCGTTCTTGCCGCCGGAGAACAGGCTCTGGTGGGTGTGCATGCCGGAGCCGTTCTGGTCCCGCAGGGGCTTTGGCATGAAGGTGGCGTATACGCCGTGACGGGTCGCCACCTCCTTTACTATGGTCTTGTAGGTCTGGACGTTGTCGGCCATGTTCAGGGCCTCGTCGAAGCGGAGGTCGATCTCGTGCTGCGAGATGCCGACCTCGTGGTGGGAGTACTCTACGCGCAGGCCCATCTGCTCCAGCGAGAGCACCGTGTCGCGCCTGAGGGGCGTGGCCGCGTCGAGGGTGGTGAGGTCGAAGTACGTGCCGTAGTCCAGCGGCTCGGTCGAGGTGGAGTCCTTGAAGTAGAAGAACTCGAGCTCCGGGCCGACGTTGAAGGTGTCGTAGCCCATCTCCCGGGCCCGGTCGAGCGCGCGCCGCAGGATATGCCGCGGGTCGCCGACGTAGGGGTCGCCGTCCGGGGTCTGCACGTCGCAGAACATGCGGGCCACGCGGTTCTCCTCCGGGCTCCAGGGGAAGACCTGGAAGGTCGAGGGGTCGGGCATGGCGATCATGTCCGACTCCTCGATGTCGTTGTAGCCCGTTATGGAGGAGCCGTCGAAGCCGGCACCGCCCTCCAGGGCGTCCTCAAGCTCGCTCACGGTGAGCGCGAAGCTCTTTAGCGTGCCCAGGATATCCGTGAACCACAGGCGGATGAACTTTACGTCCTCGTCTTTGGCCTGCTTTAGCACGTCCTCTTTGGTCTTCGTGGCCAAGCCACCCTCCTATCTTCGTCTTTACCTAATGTGCTCCCGCCGGCCGCGAATGACTAGAAAACGGCCCGGCGGGGAATGTCACTACGGCACACCGGCTATAATAGGGAGGCGACGGCCCACTGCATATGGCCCGGTGTCTAATCCAGGGTGCCGGGAGCGATGGCATTTTTGGCCTTGTGTACAAACGGCCCGGGTGCGGAGAGTGTGGAGAGCGCACGGAGCGCCAGGGTGCAGAGAACCCTAGCTTAAGGGGAGATGTGAGCGACATGCCGGAGAATCAGTCCGGGGGGCGCCGTAGGGGTGGTCCCCTAGGCGAAGAAGCAGAGGAAACGAAGCGGTCCGAGACCCGCCGCGAGCAGGGGAGCGGCGAGCCGGAGCAGGACGCGACCCAGCGGATACCGACCGATGACGCCACGCAACGCATCCCGACCGACGACGCGACCCGGCAGATCTCGACCGAGGAGCGGGGCGGCTCCCGGGGGCGGGGTGGATCCTCTGGCTCAGCTCGCTCCGGGGGATCGGACGGCTCCGCGGGCCGGGATCGTTCCAGCGACACCCAGGAGTTCGAGATCCCCCCGAAAAGGTCCTCCCAGAAGCAGGAGGAGGGGAAGAGAAAGGGACGCGCGCCCGGCCCCTCTGGAGAGGGGAGCGGCCGCCGGAGCGCCGCATCCGCCGCCTCTGAAGGCTCTGGCGGATACGGGGGCTACTCCACCGGCTACAGCGACGTCCTGAGAGACAGGGAAGAGTACCTGCGCGACATCTACGGCGGCGTGGACTGGCTGGCGAGCTTCGTGGGGTTCATCTTCACCCTGCTGTTCGCCGGCCTGCTCGGTGTCGGGGCCGCCATTTTCCTGCTCGTGCCGCTCGGGCTCGGGGATAGCCTCGGGGGCGGCCAGCTCACCTCGACCGCGATCACGGGCTTCGCCATAATAGCCGCGGCGGGTTTCTTCTCCTTTCTGTTCGGCGGGTACATCTCCGGGCGCATGGCCCGTTACGACGGCGGACGTAACGGCGCGATGGTCCTGCTGTGGACGGTTCTCGTCGCGGCGCTGCTACTGGTCTTGAGCGGCGTTCTGGGACAGGCGATCTCGGGCACCCTCACGGGGGATGTGGTCGGAGAGGCCCTGAGCTTTGGCGATACGGCGGTGGATCTCATCAGCGGCCTCGGCGTCTCCGGGGCTGTGGTCTCGGGTGGCGTGATCCTCGCCGCCCTCCTGGGCGGGATGCTTGGCGGGCGGCTCGGCAGCCGCTACCACCGGGAGATAGACTACACGCCCTAGCCGGGGATTGAGTGGCTGGCGGGAGCCGGCCAGAGAGGAGACGTTTTGAGGAAGAGCTACATAATACTGAAGCTGTTACAGAATCAGCGCGCCCGCAAGATCGCCCTGCAGGCCGTGAAGAGCCCGACCATGCGCCGGGCCGTTACGCGCGGCGTCAAGCACCAGTTGAGGCGCAGGCTACGCGGTAGAAGCTAGGTGCGCACCCGCGGTTTGGCGTGCCGGGTGTCGGGGTAAGGGCGGAGATGAATGAAGAAAAGGGGCCGACTAACCGCGGCCTCCTGGAGAACACTTTCCCAAAGGAGTAAGAGTTGGACATACTACGTCTCATACTTTCGATAATCATACCGCCGCTTGGAGTATTCTTGCAGGTTGGACTGGGAGGCCAGTTCTGGCTCAACGTCGTGCTAACGATCCTGGGGTATTTCCCCGGCCTCATACACGCCGTATACATAATCTTTACCCGGTAGCCGGGCCTTAATACTCAACCGGGGAGACTATGGAGCAGCGCGAGCGCCTCTCCACCATCGAGTGAGGTCCTGGCGCGCTCCAGAGGCTCTATTAGCATATCCTCTAGTGGTGGGGAGCCCGGCGTATCTCCGCCCGACATCCAGATCCTGAGGGCGGCGTTGTACAGGACCAGGTCCCGTAGAGGCCCCGGCTCTCCTTCCAGTAAGGCCCGCGCCGAATGTTCGTCCGTCTCTGCCGGCGGCGGAAGCTCGGAGCGCGGAACTTTCCCGAGGCCGAGCCTCTGCGGAGAAACGACGGTTTCCCGGATCTTCTCGCCTTCTATTACTACGAGAGCCGAGGTACCGTCCAGCGGGGCCTCGTCGGAGCCCTCTATCGCTTGGAATACGAGCGCCCGCTCCACGCCGAGTTGCACGAGGGCCCGCGGCATTGTCTCCAGGAAGGGTTGGCGGTGGGTCATGCCGACCATCATCGCCGAGCCCGTCACCGGGGAGACGAGCTTCTCGGAGACGTTGAGCGCCGTGCGCCGCGCCATCTCGCGCCGGAGCTGCAGCAGGCCGTGCAGCTCCGGCAGGTAGTGGGCGAGGCTCGTCGCCGCGAAGCCGCTCCTTGCGAGTGACTCGCCGGCCTCCTCGACCGTCTGCGGCACGCGGACTCCTAGCTTCCGTAACGTTCCGAAATTGGTGTAGCCCTCTTTTGGCGGCACGTCCTCGGAGCCGACGATGATGATGCGCGCGCCGGCGGCGGCCGCTACCAGCGAGGAGGCCGCGCCGAGGTTCAGGGTGCGCAGCTTGCCGTCGAAGCCGCCGGTGACGGTGAGCACCGGCTCCGGCGGCGCGGGTACCCGCCGCAAGAAGGAGCGCATGGCGCGGGAGGTGGCGGCGAGCTCGGAGGCGCTGTTGCCCTTGGCGCGCCCGACCATGAGAAAGCTCGCGGCCTGCGCCGGGCTGGCGACCCCGGCCAGCACCAGCTCCATCGCCTCCCGGCAGAGCTCCGGATCCAGGTCGGCCAGGCTGTCCGGACCGCGGGCGAGCGCCTTGAGGTACGGGGCGAACTCCCGCCAGCCCTCCGCGCTCCGGGTCTCGTCCGTCTCCCGCGCGGCTCCTGCGCCCAAATGACTCTACGCTCTGTTTAGAGGATCTGGAAAACTAGCGTCCACGAGGAATATATTATCGCGGACCTCTGCCGGGGAAGCGAGCGCCCGGAGGATCCGCCTGTAAGCGGGCCCCGGGCTGTGACCGCTACCCTACCTCGACCGCACCGTCCCGCACTGTCACGGCCATCCGCTGCCTTCGCGTTAACGGGCGGGCCGCCGGCCTATCAGGCGCGGTCCTGTATCGCGCCCGCGCCCGCCGCCTCCGCGCAGTGGGCGCAGCAGTAAGGCTGGCCTCCGGCCTCGACGCCGTGGCCCACGATTCGGACGCCACAGTGCGAGCAGGTGGGGGATAGGGCGTGTATGGCGCACTCGAAGCTGTCGAAGAAGCGCCCCTCTGACACGCCGGGCGTCCTCACCTCGAAAGCCTTGTCGTAATCGTTGCCGCAGACCTCGCAACGGGCCATCGTCTCACCTCCGGTAAGCTTGAACTCCGGTCATCCCGAGCACCTTGCAAGATGCCCTACTAGCGTGCGGTTACCCGTCGCCGGGGCCGGCTAAACGGTCATTTACGGTCATTGACTCTCTGTATAACTCCCGTGTAAGGCTTCCTGGGGTTCTACAGTGGGATTCGCCTAAAGCTAGAGAGCGGGTAGAGAGGCGAGCTACGACTCCCCGGCCCGCTCTCCAGTAGATAGGCTAGAAGCTAGCCTTCGAGAACGAAGGTGATCATGAGGTTCACCTTGTAGCCCGTTATCTGCCCGTTCTCGATGAGCACGTTCTGGTCCTTTACCCAGGCGCTCTCGACGTTGCGGAGGGTCTGGTTAGCCCTGTCTATGGCCTCCTTGATGGCGTCCTCGAACCCGCTCTGCGAGGTCGCGCTCAACTCGGTTACCCTGGCGACGCTCATACGGTCTCCTTTCCCTAGCTTTCTACTAACTTCATCCTACCCGTGTGGAACGCTGTGAAACCTGACGAAACGTGACGGAGCCCTGCTCCGGGCGGCCTCCGCTCTCGCGGGCGCGGGCCACGTAGCATGTAAAGAGTGCTTGTAGCATATACAATATTTTGATTGTATGCTGGTTATGATGGCTGCCGCGGGGCTCGTGCGGAGCGGGCTGCCGGGAGCGATTGGCGGGAGAGGGAGATCATGGCTGAGTCCACAGAATCTGCGGAGTTCATAGACTCGGGAGATTTCTCTTATCTGGTGGTGATCGGCTCCTCGGCGGGCGGGATAGAGGCCCTGTCGCGGGTGCTCGGCTCCCTGCCGGAGGACTTTCCCGCGCCGGTGGTCATAGCCCAGCACATGCACCCCGAGCGCGAGAGTCACCTGGAGGATCTACTGGCGCGCCAGAGCCGCCTACCGGTGGAGACCGTGCAGGATCACACCCCGCTCTCGGCCGGCACCGTGTTCGTGGTCCCGGCCGACCGGCACGCGAACGTGACCGACCGGGAGATAGAGGTACACGAGGACGGCCACGGCAGGCCCAAGCCCTCCATAGACCTGCTCTTGACGAGCGCAGCGGAGGTCTACGGCGAGAACCTCGTGGCCGTCATACTCTCCGGCTCGGGCTCTGACGGCACCGACGGCGCGCGGGCGGTCAAGAGGTCCGGCGGCACGGTGGTCGTGCAGGACCCCGAAAGCGCGGAGTTCTCCGGCATGCCCGCGTCGCTGGCCCCGAGCACGGTGGACATCGTGAGTGACCTGGACGGGATCGGCGGCCTGCTCTCCGACCTCCTCTCCGAGAGCAGGCTCGCAGAAAGCGCCGACAGTGGGGCGCGCAAGGACGAGGAGAGCGAGTTTACGGAGTTCCTCGAGGAGCTGCGGCGGAGCCGGGGCATAGACTTCTCCGAGTACAAGAGGCCGACCATCCGCCGCCGCCTGGCGCGGCGCTTCACCGCGACCGGCGTCGGGAGCCTGGGGGAGTACCGCCGCTACCTGGAAGAGAACCCCGGGGAGTACGCCAGCCTCATCAACACCTTTCTCATAAAGGTAACGGAGTTCTTCCGCGACCCGGAGCAGTTCGAGTATCTGAGGAGCGAGGTATTGCCCGGGCTCATAGAGGAGGCCCGGGAAAGCGGCGAGCAGCTCCGGCTGTGGTCCGCGGGCTGCGCAACCGGCGAGGAGGCCTACTCCCTGGCGATACTCGTCTCCGAGGCGCTGGAGCAGACTCTGGAGGAGACGTCCGGCCAGAGCCCGGCGAGCGTCTCGCAGCCCCCGGACGTGCGCATCTTTGCCACCGACCTCGACGGGGGCGCGGTGGATCACGCCCGGCGTGGCGTATACCCGGCCTCGGCGCTCTCGGCGCTTACCGGAGAGCAGGTCTCGCGCTACTTCGACCAGCTAGACGGCCTGTACTACGTAAAGCAGTTCGTACGGTCCATGCTCATATTCGGCGAGCACGACCTGGCCCAGCGCTCGCCGTTTCCGAGGCTCGACCTGGTCGTGAGCCGCAACGTCCTGATCTACTTCACCCCCGAGCTGCAGCGCCGCACGTTGCAGCTATTCGCCTTCTCCCTCAAGGACCGGGGATACCTGATGCTCGGCAAGGCGGAGAGTACCTCGCCGCTCCCGGAGTACTTCGCCTCCCTGGACCGCCAGTACAAGGTCTTCTACCGCGTGGGCGAGCGGTTCGTAATGCCGGCCTCCAGCATGTCCGAGGCCATGCCGAGCCTGCCAAAGAGACCCGCGCACGGCGGGCGCTCACTGCGGGCCCCGCAGCGCCGCCCGCAGGCGCAGAGCGGGGACGGCGAGCCGTCCGGGTCCGCGGCCCAGGCTGGGGAGCGGGCGCTGGCCCCGCTGCCGGTGGGTGTGATCTCCGTGGATAACAGCTACGACATCCACGCCATCAACCCCGCCGCGAGGCGGCTGCTCTCGGTGCACGGCTCCGCTATCGGCGAGGATCTGCTGCACCTGGTCCGGGAGGCTCCCTACGAAGAGCTGCGCACGGCCATAGACTACGCCTTCCGGGAGGGCCAGCCTGCGTCCACGGGCGAGTTCGAGGTGGAGGAGGTCACCACCGGAGAGTCCCGCACCCTGGACATGACCTGCCATCCCCCCGGCACCGGCAGCCCCGGTGTCCCAAAAGACGCTGGTGCCGCGGACACCGCATATAACCAAGAGACCGTTGCTCCCGGCCAGACGGTGATCATCCTGATCGAAGACGTTACGCACTACGCCCGCAGCAGGCGCGAACTGCGGCAGAGACTCGACTCGGCAGAGACGGAGCTCGCGGAGTACCGCCAGCGGGCCGAGCAGGAGTCCGGGCGCCAGCGGGAGCAGAACGGTCGTCTGGTGGAGGGCAACCGGCAGCTGGAAGCCTCCAACAGAGAGCTCCGGCGCGCCGTCGAGGAGCTGCGCGCCGCCAACGAGCAGTACCAGCTCTCCACCGAGGAGGCTCAGGCCTCCTCCGAGGAGGTAGAGACGCTGAACGAGGAGCTCCAGGCCACCAACGAGGAGCTGGAGACGGTCAACGAGGAGCTCCAGGCGACCGTCGAGGAGCTCAACACCACCAACGAGGACCTCCAGAACCGGAGCGCGGAGCTGCAGGAGATCTCCCGGGAGCGCGAACGGGAGCAGAAGCGGATGCGGACGCAGCTACAGAAGCAGGTGCAGACGGTCCTTGAGAGCGTCTCCGAGCCGATGCTCGTGGTAGAGTCCTCGGGCCGGGCCACGCTCACCAACGAGGCCTATCGTCACACCTTCGGCGCGAAGGGCTGCGTCGCGACCGACGACTCCGGCTCGGAGCTGCCCGGGGAGGAGACGCCCCAGAGCCGGGCCACCAGAGGCGAGAGCTTCACCGCCACTCTCATGTCCGCTTGCGATGACGGCACGCGGCGCCGCTTCGAGGCCAGGGGGGAGCCCGTGGGCGACGACGAGCAGCGGGGAGGGCTCGTGGTCTTCCGCGAGCTCCCGGACCATGAAGACCATGATCCGGACGGCACGCGGCAAGAGTAGCTGGACAGGGGAAAAGTAGCCGAGGAGCAGCCGAGGAGCAGGGCCTACCCTTGCCCGGAGACGCGCTCCAGCGCCTCCGGGTCGGCGACGTGTATGTAACGGTCCCGGATCTCTAAGTGGCCCTCTCTCCTGAGCTCCAGCAGGGCGTTGGTGACCGCAACCCGGCCCGCTCCGACCATCGCGGCGAGCTCGGCGTGGGTGTAGGGGGTGGGTATGCGGTACCCCTCCCGGCCCACGACCCCTTCGCTCCAGATCAGGGCCAGCACCAGCCCGGCCATCCGGCCCCGCACGCTCTTGCGTCCCAGGTCCGCCAGCCTGTCGGCGTACACCGAAAGCCTTTCGGAGAGAGACTCCACGAGCCTCATCCCGATCTCGGGCTCGTGCCGCACCAGCCGCCGGAGCTGTTCGGGGCTGACCAGGGCCGCCGTCGAGGGCTCCAGGGTGCGCGCGTACACCCCCTGTAGCTGCTGGGCCGTGAGCGTCCCCTCCGCCGACAGCGCACCCGCGTCCACTATGGAGAGCGTGAGTTCCTTTCCGGCGGCGACCTTGTAGATCCTGACCCTCCCTTCAAGGAGCAGCAACAACGGCCCCCCGCGCCGCGCCGGGGTGTGAAAGAGCTGATCGTTTCTGAGGTGCATCGTGGGCGTCCTGCGGGCGAACCTCTCAAGCTCCTCCGCCGACAACGGCTCCAGAACATCCACCATGGATAAAAGCCGCACCTTCTGCCGTAGCGCCATCTCCTCCGCTGCGGCGTTGCGGTACCCGCCGGGCTCTGAATTGATATTCATAACTGTATTCTAAACTACAAAATGCCGGGGGGGGGTAGATCGGTCCCTATATAGTGTTGAATCTGGCGCTTCGGAGAGCAATATGTAGCCAGGTGGTCCGTCCTCACGGGTAAAGCTTCCAGGGCTTCCGGAGTTTTTGGGGAGCGTGTCCGGTAGCGGGGCCACCCGCCGGTTGGGTCCTGGAGACCACCAACTGGGGGCCGGCCGGAGTGCGGGGAGCGTGCAGGCTCGGGTCTTGGCGGATCTGTTGGACCTCGGTGATACGAGAACGGGAGGCGTGGTGGACGCTTCACGGAGGAGTAACTCTAAGACACTCGGCACGAACGGCGAGAGCTTGATAGGTGGGGTCCGGGTCAAGTTCCAGGGTGTGGACGAGAAGAGAAACCACCAACGTACAGGGCACTGGGAAGGAGAGACATGGTTAACCCCGAGATCTTCGAGGCTTCTGACGCTTTCAAAACTTTCGATGTGGACGATACGGAGCTTATGGCGGGGGCTCACGAGGCTTACGGGCGCGCCATAAACGCCATGAAATCCCCCCACGGCCCGGATGCCCCGGACGAAAGGCGATTGAGTCCCAGCTACTGGGTGGTCTGCACCCCGCGGGAGCGTCTACCCGACCCCAGCGAGGTGCTGTGCGTGACGGGCGGTCGCGGAGAGGGCATCGAGGACGGGGCCGGAGCCCGCCGGGCACTCGCGGTGTTCAGCTTCAGAGAGGAGGCGGAGGCGTTCCGCAGGCTCCGCTCCCGGGGGCGGGGTCTCCGGATCAGGGAGCTCGACGGCGGGGAGCTCATATCCGTGCTCTACGGTCAGTGGGGCGGCCTGGGCCGAGTCGCCCTGGACCCCGTGCCGGAGGCCGAGCATCACGTCGCGGACCGCCTGGTCATCGTTAGCCGGGAGGAGTTCGTGAAGCTGCTCGTGAGCCGGGTGAGGTTCCCCGTTCCATCCCCCCCCGGTGGACCAACCGGCGTCGCGTAATTAAAGGACCGTAGAGGAGACCGTGAAAGGAGGCTGTGAGGCTCATGGGCGCGGAAACGGAGACTAACGATCATCTCTCCAGGGTCGAGACGACCGGGTTCTCGGCCCCGGTCGGCAGGGTTGCGGACGGGTCTCCCGTGGTAGAGGTTCGCGGAGAGGTAGACCTCGCCACCGTACCCGAGCTACTCAGGGGCATAGGCGTGGCCTGTTCCCGGCTGGACGGGCAGCCGGTCGCGTACGTGGACCTCAGAGAGGCGGAGTTCATAGACGTCTACGGGGTCCGCACCCTCGTCGAGCAGGCACAGGCCATGTGGGAGCTCGGAGGAGAGCTGCGCCTGGTGGTGCCGCAGGGAGGCCCGGTGACCCGCGCTTTCGGCCTGCTAGAGGTCGAGCGGGTGCTGGAGCTGTACCACGATACGGTTATCCCCGGTGGACCGGCTGACTCGTGACCGTAGAGATGGATGGAGACATGGTTGCAGAGAGCGACCGTCAACGGCTGGGGGAGCGCTACATGCAGGTGGAGCGCAAGGAGATCGCGGACCGTAGAAACGGCGAGCTCGCCCGGGTGCTCGGCCCCGCGCTGCCCGGAGAGTCGCAGGAGGAGCTGGGCCGTCTCGCCCGCGAGGACCGGGAGAAGGCCGAGGAGGGGCTCGCCGAGCTCCGGGACGGCGAAGAGGTCTGGTACAAGCCCGTGGAGGAGCTCACCCGCCGGGACCGGGCGGCCAGGATAGAGGCGCAGAGGAAGCGTCTGGAGTGGGTGCAGGGACGTCTCAAGAGCTCGTCTCCAAAGAATCCGCAACGATGAAGAGGTATGAGAGCCCCGGTCACTCGCGCCGGGGGTGTCGGGGGCTCCTTGCAGAGGCTACCGGCGCCGGAGCGTCGGGCGTGAAAGGAGTGAAAGGAGTGAAAGGGGTGAAAAGATGGAACGGACGTCATTCAACCGCCGATGGAGCGGTGCCGGGGGCGCCGTTTGCGCGGCAAGTCCGGCGAGGAGGTGGGTAGGGTCATGACGACCTCGCCACGAAGCACGGGAGAACCGTCCGGGTCCCGTCCGGGCACTTTACCCGAGGTTCTGCGGACTCCTTACGGGCTCGTCGTCAAGGACGTGGCGGGGGGTAACTATCCCCGGCGGAGCGTCCTCCAGCCCACGGTGCTTTCGCTACGGCTCCCGGAGGGCAAGGCGCTGCCCGTGTTCGGCTCCGGGCCGGAGGCCAAGCGGTTTGCGGAGGCCTGGAACGAGCGGCTGCGGTACGAAGGGGCGTCGCCGGCGGGCGCGCACGAGGGGTGGCGGGGCCGGGTTACCGGCGCCGGAGAGCTGATCTCGCTGCTCTCGGGGAGCGAGTTCTCGGCGGGGCCGTGCGATGGGGTAGACAGGGTCGTCTTCGACCCGCCCGTGGAGGCCATCCCGGCTATCAGGGGAGGACGCGGCCCGTACCGCGCCGGTGCCCTGCCCCGCGGCGTAAGCCGCGCCCGCTTTCTGGAGACTCTCATGGGCCGGGGAAAGGCCTGGTTCGAAGGCTCGCGCGGGAGTTAGCTCGTATCCGACTCGTACTAGCAAAGCGCAAGGTGACTGGAAAGGAGACGGGATGAAGAACCCGTTCAGAGGGATCGTGGACCAGATCACGGAGAACAACCGGATCATGGAGCAGTGGATGGCCGGTTACTCGACCGGTGGGGAGCGTCAACGGAGCTACGAGGACGCTTGGGCGCCGACGACCGACATCTTCCTGAGGGATAACGGGGATCTGGTGGTGCTGGCCGAGCTCCCCGGAGTCCGCAGGGAAGAGGTGGATCTCAGCCTCTCGGACGGGGATCTGACCATCTTCGGCGAGAAAGAGGGCCAGGAGGAGGGCGTCCGGTACTACACGGCCGAGCGGTACACCGGCTCCTTCCGGCGTCACATAAGCCTCCCGCACGGCCTCGACGAGGACAGAATAAGCGCCGCTTTCGAGGGCTGCACGCTAAAGATCGTCATACACGATTACTCGGATCTCCTCGAAGAGAAGCAGCTCGATATCGAGACCCCGGAGGACTGATGTGGTCCGGGGCATCCGACCCTGACCGGCCCTAACCGACCGTCGTCCGGCGGGCGAGGTCAAGAGACCCAGAAGAATCACGAAAGAAGCTAAAAACAGCGCCCGATCCAAGAGCGCAACGAGTGCACATCCGGGGAGGAGCAGGAGCGTGACCCACGAAGAAGCCGCGGACCTGATGGATACCAGGCTGGACGGAAGCCACCGGGACGGGCACGGCTCCCCGCAGACCTTGCCAAGAGCGGCGTCGGGAACATCTCTAGCACCTCTAAAGTCTCTAAAAGATACGGAGTGCGGCCGGCTGGCCGCGATGATCGAAGAGCTCGAGTTGCCTACCACCAGAAGACGCTTCGTGCCCGGAGACGTCGTCTACCAGGGCCGGGAGCCCGAAGACGGGCTGTACATACTGACCGAGGGTATCTTGAGCGTCAGTGACCTCCTGCCCGGTGGCAAGAGCTTTACGACCAGGATGCTCACCGTCTCCGACACCTTCGGCCGCCTGAATCCTACCGACCCGGAAGAGACGCTGACCGTCCCCTCGACGGATGCCGCGTTCTATGCCGGCTACGTCGAGGCCAGCGCCACGGCTCTCACGGACTCCGAGATCCTCAAGGTGCCCAAGGCGCTTTTGCGCCGGGCGCTGCGCCTGTCGCCGGAGGCGGCGCTGTCGCTGGCAACGCTAACAGAGCTCAGGCTGGCCGAGCAGGAAAGGCTCGTGCGGGTCCTGTCTTCGCGCCGGACCGAGTCCAGGCTCGCGGGACTTCTACCCCTGCTAGCCGAGAAGTTCTCCAGGGGAGACGGCGGAGATGGCGGAGAGGGTGCCGTGATCATGCTGCGCCTGACGCACCAGGACCTTTCCGACATGATCTCTACCACGCGTGAGTCGGTCACCAAGGCCATATCGGACCTGCAGGCCCGCCAAGCCATAGGCTACTCCCGAGGTCTCATAGTCCTGCTGGATCCGGAAAAGCTCCGGTACGCCGCCACCGGCTGATCAGACGTTGACCAGACGTGACGGAAACCCGCAATTGGGGCTTTATCTCCAGCGCGAGATATCCTGGCTCGTAGGGCTGTGCAAAGAGGCAAGCTTTACCCGCGAGGGTGCGAGCATCATGCGTATCCTGTCCGAGATGGAGCGCCAGGGCGAGCTGCGCGAAGACGACAAGCGGCACGCGCTGGAGGTCGCAGAGCACGTGCGGTACGTGGAGCTTCTGGAGCCCTCGCCGGAGACCTTGCAGAGGAATACGAAGTAATAGTCCGACTACCTACACGGCCGGGCGGTACTCCGGCTCCTCCCGGCGCACCGTGAACCTGTCCGACGGCCTGGACGAAGACAGGCTGGACCGCCACTCCGAAGATTGTCTACCCGGGGCCGCCGTCCGCGACTGCCCGGAGACCCTGCAAGCGGAGCGGAGCGAGTCCGGGAACGCATAGAGTGTACCGGACGCGGGCCCGGGATCTTTACGGACCGGCGAGGCCGGACGTAGTGCGGGTTGCCAGGTCGCGCACGACCGCGAACGTGGATCCCGTCTCGCGGTACACCTGTAGCTGGCGGACGGACTCGGGGACGTCCTCTAGCAGCCTTTGCGCGCCGGAGAGGTCGCGTTCCGTCTCGGCCTCGAGCCACTCTACGAGTGACTCCACGGCGCGGCGGGTCTGTACAGCCTCGCCGCGTCCGGGGTCCAGGAACTCGCCGTACAGCCCGTACTGCTGGGCGCTCCACTTGTTCTCCTCGATCTCGCGCACCGGGAGTATCGGGCGGGGCTCGCCGGAGTCGTATTCTGCGAGGATGCGATCGCAGAGGGCTGCCGTGAGGATTATCAGGGCCTCGTTACGGGCCGCGTCGGTCTGGGCGTCGAAGGCCCGGATCTCCATCGTGCCGAGGACGGGGTGGGGGCGGACGTCCCACCAGATCTCACCGAGCTTGGCTATCCGGCCCGTCTGGTACAGGAGGTCCAGGTGCTCGGTGTAGCGGAACCAGTTGGCGAAGGCTTCGGGGAGCCCGGCTCGCGGCACGCCCCGGGAGAACACGAAGGCCCTGGCGGAGTGCTGGTCCACGAGCTCGTTCTGCCAGAACGGGGAGTTGGCCGAGAGCGCCAGGAGGTGCGGCACGTACTCCCGCAGGCGGTTGTAGAGGTAGATCGCCCGCTCCCTGCCGCCGACGGAGTAGTGGACGTGCAGGGAGAAGGTGTTGTTGCGCCGGATGAGCCAGCCCAGCTTCTCTTTCAATCGCTGGTAGTGGGGCTGGTCGATGATCTCCTGCTCCCGGAAGTCCCCGATGGGATGGGTGCCGCTGGCCCCGAGCAGGCGGCCGAGGCCGTCCGCGTAGCCGGCGAGGGCTCGCCGGCGGCTAACGAGGTCCCCCGCCACGCCACCGGGAGCGGGGTGGACGCCGGAGTTTGACTCTATCTCGCAGTCTATGAGCTCGCCCGAGAAGTCGCCCTCCGGGGCGTCGGCCAGGATCTCCTGCGCCCCGCCCGCGAGCTTGCCGGAGCCGGGGTCGGCGAGCCACAACTCCTCTTCGGCCCCGAGCATCGCCTCCGGCGCGCCGGTCTCGTAGGCGTCCTCCGGGATCAGGCTCTTACCTTCGGCCATCATCTCCGGCTATCCTGTCTCGTGTCATCGCTTTCCTCGCTTAGCTCTTTTAGATCTTTTTAGAACTTTAGATCTCGCCGTAGGCCTTTTCTCCCGCCGTGACCGCCACCGGCAGGTGGTTCTCCGGCGGGGGGAGCGGGCAGTCCCACAGCGGATTGTAGGCGCAGGAGGGATTGTAGGCGTAGTTGAAGTCCACGACGAGGCCCCCGGCCTCCGCGCCGAGGTCGGCGTGCTTTATCGTGTCGAGCACGTAGCGGCCGCCGCCGTAGCTCTCGCGGCCGCTGGTGGCGTCCCGGAACGGCAGCAGGAGCCCGCCGCCGTAGCCCTCGATCCAGAAAAGTGAGAGCGAGACCTCCGCGCCGCCGAGCTCGAAACCCACCCGCCCGAACCGGCGCAGCCGGGTCGTGCCGTCCCCGTCGAGGTCCAGCGCGAGCGTCTCGGGCTCCGCCTCTTCCACCCGGAGCGTGTAGCGCAGCGCGGGGTCGTAGGGATGGTAGTCGAGCCCCTGGAAACCCGCGCGATCCTCCTCCGGCAGCGGCGACTGTGAATGGTGGCGGAAAAGCTCGTCCCTCTCCCGACGGAACTCCGTGAGCCGGGCCGCCTCGTCCCGTTCGGGGGAGCAGGCGCGGGCGTACATCTCCGCGACGCGGCGGCGGTAGTCGAGAAGCTGTTCGTAGTCGGACACTGTGACGGTCTTCCTCCTCCGGGGTGGGATGGTGGACGAGACGTATAACCTGCTGCCGGGACCTTGGCGCGTGGTTAGAATATCCGATAACCGACGACGCGGCCCGTACGGCCCGTACGGCGCACCGGAACACCGAGAGGTTCGAGAAGTTCGAGAGGAGGCGCATGACGCCAGGAGTTGGAGACAGGGCCCCGGAGTTCAGCCTGCCGGCGGACGACTGGAGCAACGAGGTCTCTCTGTCGGAGCTCAACGCCGGCGGGCCGGTGGTGCTGTTCTTCTACCCCGGTGACTGGTCCAGCGTGTGCAGCGACCAGCTCGGGTTCTTGCAGGCCAGCCTGGAGCTGTTCTCCCAGCGCGGAGCCTCCGTGGCCGCCGTGAGCGCCGACTCCCCCTGGTCGCACCGGGCCTTCGCCGAGCAGCGCGGCATCACGTTCCCGCTGCTTTCCGACTTCCGGGGGGACGCGCTCTCGGAGTACGGGGTCCAACACGAGCGGGGCTTCCCCGAGAGGGCGTACTTCGTCATAGACTCGGAGGGTGTGATCCGCACCCGCCGGGTTGAGGACTCTCCGGGGGAGCAGCCGCCGCTGAACGAGGTGCTCGCCGACCTGGACGAGGCCCTCTAGGCCGGGAGGAGGAGCTTGCAACGAGGCGAGGGCAGAGCCGATAGACCCAACAAGCCAGCGCCGGTTCCGGCCCCGGTGATCGCGGCCTGCGTCACGACGACGCTGACCCTGGTGTACAGCGCGCCCACGCCCGGCGTCGGGTCGCGCTACGCGGACACCGGGACGTCGCACGAGTCCCGGATGCTCTCCGCCGTGCCCGCCCGCGAGGCGCTCTCCAGCCTCGCCTCGGACGGTAGCGCCGCGGGCGGCGTGGGCGAGGCCGTGCTAGAGGCGGTGCGGGGCGCGCTGCTCCTGGGGGCCGACGCCGGGCAGCGGGCGGCCGCCATGCTCGCCCCGCTCGTGAGATCCGCCGCCACGGGCGAGGCCGCGAGCCGGGTGCTCTCGCGTCTCGGGGCCTCCGAGGTCTCGCCGTTTGCGCGGGCGCTGGATCTCGCGGGGGACCCCGGGCCGCTCAGGGGCGCCCTGAGCCTTGCGCTCGGGGGCTCGGGCGAGGCCCGGGAGACCACGCTGCGCGAGGTGATGCGCTTTACCGCCTCCCGCGACCCGCTCGCCCGCGAGTACGCCCGCGACTACGAGGTGACCCGGGGCCTCGCCGAGCCCGCGCTGCTCGGTTCGCTCTCCCGCGCCGAATCCGCCCGGGCCTCGCTGGTGCAGTCCTACCTGGAGGTGCTCTCCGAGGTTCCCGACCTCGACGTTGCGCGCCGGGCCGGGCGGCAGGAGGCCGAGGACGTCTCGCGCATGGCCCGGGGCGCGCTCAAGTCCGGCGGCGCGCACTCCCGGCGCGGGCTGCAGGCCGTACAGAACCTGGACGGCATACTCCGCGCCGACTCCCGACTCTCGCCCACGGCGACGGAGCCGTACGTGATCCCGGCCGCGTTCCTGGTCTCTCTCGCCTACGGACCCGACGCCCTCGTCGGCCGCCTGCGGCCCGCAACCGGCGGCTGAAGTTCGGGCGCCGGGTCCGGCAAGAGGCCCTCGTAAGGGGCGTAAGAAGCGTAAGAAGTTTCCCCGGTTCCCGGAGGCGGTTCGGTTAGAATCCAACCGTAGTCCGGCTGAGCGGCGCGAGACGCGCGGAGCGCGCAAGAGTAAGCGAAGTCTCTCAGGAGAGGAGGCCCGGTAGGGTGAAGGCGCTAGTAATAGTGGGGCACGGGTCCCACCTCAACGGAGACTCCAGCCTGCCCGTGTACGAGCACGCACGGCGTATCCGAGAAGAGTTTCCCGAGGAGTACGACGAGGTCGTCGAGTGCTTCTGGAAGGAGGAGCCCTCGATGCGGCACGTGCTGAACACCATCGAGTCCGAGGAGGTCTACGTCGTGCCGGCGTTCATCTCCGAAGGGTACTTTACCCAGCAGGTGATACCGCGCGAGCTCGGGCTTGACGGCGAGGTAACGCACCGCGGCGGCAAGACGATACGCTACGCCGGGCCCTTGGGGACCTTCGATCTGATGGCGGACGTGATCCTGGAGCGCACGGCGGATCTGATGCGGGACAAGAGCCCGGAACCGGGAGAGACAGAGCTCGTCCTGCTCGGCCACGGCACGGATATGAACAAGAACTCCAGCGGCGTCATCTACCTCAACGCGGAGCGTATCCGCGAGCGCGGCGGCTACGACGAGATCGGGGTCGGGTTCCTGGATCAGGAGCCAGAGATCAAGGGCGTAGTGGAGGCCTCCGACGCGGCCAACCTCATCGTGCTCCCGGTCTTTATCGCCGATGGCTGGCACACCCGCGAGACCATCCCCGAGGACCTCGGCCTCACCGGGGAGGTGACCCGGCTGCCGGGAGACGCAGGTGAGACGGAGAAGACGGTGTTCTACGGCGCGCCCGTGGGCACTCATCCCTCGATGGCGGGGCTCATCGCCGCCCGGGCGCGGGCCCTCGCCCCGGAAGGATCGGGAAGTTCGGGAGATTCTGGAAACTCGCAAGAACGGGAGCCGTTTGCATCCGGCGTCTCCTGATCCCGCCCGGACCCGGCCCCTCGCCCGGAGGGCCCGGGAGGCGTTCTCCGCCTGGGTCTCCGAGGAGCCGGCCGGCAGGGTCTTCGCCCAGGTCCTCATCCGGCGCGTCGAGCCGGACGAGACCCCTTCAGGCCCGACCGGCGGCGGCTACGAGCTGCGGCACGCCGACGACGTGGACCGCCTACCCCGGGAGCTGAACACGTACGAGGACCCGCGCCAGGCGCGGGAGATAGCCAAGCTAACCGAGACGGGGGAGTACCGGCCGCTGAAAAGCGCCCCGAACCTCCGCCGGGGCTGGCTGCTCCGGCTCGCCGACGAGGAGGGGCTGTCGGCGGCGATGGGCTATCTCTACCCGGCGGCGGTGGTCCACTGGTACCTGGAGCGCGCCGGGGAGTTGCAGATAACGAGCTACCGTGAGAACGCCGCCCGGCAGACCGGCATCTACCAGCGCATCCAGAGCCTCTCGGACGCGGGGGTGAAGAGGGCGGCGCGGGCTTGCTGCGAGGACTCCGTGTGCCTCAAGAGAACCCTGTGGGACGTGGACGAGCACGTGCCGCTGGACATGGACCGGGGCGGCGGCGAGATACCTTGCCCAGAGCCGTGCAGCGTGTTCGTCTCCTTCGCCCGGCGCGTAAGGGCCTTCGAGCGTGAGGAGGAGCGTGATCTGGCCGACTCTACCGACCTTACCGCCAGCGAGCGCGGGGACCTCGCCGCCCTCGTGGAGGCCGCCTCCACCGGCGACGTGCGGCTCGCCCGCGAGGCAGAGTTCGAGGAGCCGCTAAACGAGCGCCGCATGCGCTACCGGAGCCAGACCCTGACCCCCAAGCTCCAGCCGCCCGGCGACGAGGGGGATGGCGAGTAGGAGGCGCGCCAGGGGACACGCCCGGAGGGCATGACCACACCGGCCAACGACGCCCACCTGGTGCAGCTCGTACGCGGGGCCCTGGGCCGTGACCCGCGCACCAGGAGCCTGCCCCGGGTAAACGTAAGCTCCTGCAAGCTCGTCGTCACGCTTCACGGTAGTCTCACCGCGGAGCAGGGCCGGGCGGTACGGGAGGTCGTGAGCGGTGTGGACGGGGTCGAGGGTATAGTATGCAAGCTGTAGCGGGCTGCGGAGCGGGCCCCGGAGCCGCCAGGGGAGGCTGGAGAATTTTCGCTTGCCGCGTTAGGCTGTGGCTGGCCTGTAGCGTGTTTCTCCCGGAGCGGTATCGGGTACTCCTCGTGAAAGAGCCGAAACGCAGCGAAAAGCAGCGAAAACGAGTAGGGTAAGGCGAGACCAGAGAGATGGAGGAAGTTCTATGGCACGGAGCCAGCTAGTAAGTAACAGGACGAAGGCCAGGGTGGCGCGGAAGGCCGCGCCGTACGCGCTCAAAGGCGGCGCAAAGGCGGCGAAGCTCGGTGGCCGTCACGCCGTACGAGGCGCGAAGGCGGAGGCGAAGCTCGCCAGCAAGGCGTTGAGCTCCAGCGAGCCGAAGTCGGCGCGTTATCTCAAGTACGGACTGTTTGCCGTGGCGGGGCTTGCCGTGGGCAGCCTGCTGGGCCGCTCGGGAGGCGGCCGGGGTGGGACCTCCTCCTCCTTTAGCGGGGGCACCGGCATGCACAACCCCGAGTCGGGCAGCCCGGCCGCCCAGCGGGGCCAGACCTGGGGCTCCGGCTCGCAGGTTGGATCCGCGGGCGGGGCCTCCGGGGCCGCCAACTACCAGACCCCGGGTGAGGCGAACACTATCGGCGCCGACCGCGACTTCTCCGATCCGGCCGCCGGACCCCTAGTAGGCGAGGAAGGACATCCCGAGATGGACATGACGGAGCGGAACCAGATCATCGAGCAGAGGATTCGCACGGGTATCGGGGAGCAGGTGGATACAGAGGGCCTGCCCAAGATAAACGTCGAGGTCAACGACGGCGTCGTGGATCTGCGCGGCCCCGTGCCCTCGGAGGACGTTAAGCAGACCATAGAGAGTGTCGCCACCGCCACGGACGGCGTCCGTGAGGTCAGAAACGAGCTTACGGTGGCCGACGTCTAGCTTGCACCGCAAGGTGTTTTCTGCGCTTTCTGGAGCCCCGGGTTTTGCCCGGGGCTTTTCTATGTCCGCTCCCAACCCGTGTATCTTGTATATATATGCCTCCCCGCAAAGAGCGGAGGGGGAGCGGCCGTGGCCCGGGACCTCCTAGAGCCCGGGCTTTCGCTCGTCTTCTGCGGCTATAACCCGTCGCTCTCGTCCGGCGCCACCGGGTATCACTATGCCCACCGGTCGAACCGGTTCTGGAAGGTTCTCTCGGAGGCCGGCATCACGGACCGGGAGTATTCGCCGGAGCAGGACGTGGAGCTTCTGGAGCGGGGGATAGGATTTACCAACCTGGTCTCCCGCCCGACGCGCCGGGCCGACGAGCTGCAACGGGAGGAGATAAGAGCAGGAGCCGCCGAGCTCCGCCAGAGGCTCTCCGAGTACCGGCCCCGGGCGGTAGCCTACACGGGGATCGGCGTCTACCGGCTGTTCGTATCCACCCGGAAGGTCGAGTGGGGGCTGCAACCCGGGAGCGCCGTGCCGGGCGTCACGGACGTGGTCGTGCCCTCGCCGTCCGGCCTGAACCGCATGAGCCTGCCCGAGCTGGTGGATCATTACCGTCCGCTACGGAGGTTTCTGGAGTAGCCCCGGCGCGGCCGGGATGGTCCGCACGGCGCCCGGTAACGTATACGGAGTATGGCTGCGGAGCACCGGAAGCGGGGAAGCGAGGTAGTTTCTCATGGGAGATAAAAGGCACCAGGGGAGTCTAGCGCGGCGGGCCCTCGGGCCGCTGCTAGCGCTCGTGCTCGTAGCGGGGATGGCCGGGGCGTGCGGCGGGTCCGGGAGCACCGGCGGTGGCCAGCAGGGCGGCGGGGACTCGGGTGGATCCGAGGTCTCTACAGGCTCCGGCGGTCAGATGTACCCGGACATCCTGGAGGCCGAGCTCCGGGGCGGAGGCGGGGATGAATACACCCTCTCCGTGACCGTATCCTCCCCCTACGACTCTCCCGAGAGATACGCGGACGGCTGGCGGGTGCTCGACCAGGAGGGCGAGGTGCTCGGTAAGCGCGAGCTGATGCACGACCACGCCGGCGAGCAGCCCTTTACCCGCACCCAGAGCGGCCTCCGGATACCGGAAGGGGTGGAAAGGATAACGGTCGAGGGCCGGGACCTCGAAAACGACTACGGCGGCGAGACCGTTACCATCCCGGTGGAAGGCGGTTAGAGGGTGGTTAGGGTTTAGCCGCGCACCATCTCCAGGACCATGTCCCGGTTGTGCTCCAGGGTCTCCCGGTCGTTGGCCTCGACGTTCAGGCGTAGCAGAGGCTCGGTGTTCGAGGGCCGGAGGTTGAACCACCAGGTCCCGAGGTCCACGGTCAGGCCGTCCAGGTGGTCTATCTTCGCGCCCTCCGCCTCGGCGAAGTATCCCTCTATCTCATCCATCTTGGCCCCCTGGTCGGAGACCTCGGAGTTGATCTCGCCGGAGCGCACGTAGGGGTCTATGGGGGAGATCAGGTTCGACACCGGCCCGTCCTGGGCGGCGACCAGCTCCGCGAAGGTCAGCATGGCGATGGTCCCGGAGTCGGCGAAGTAGTTGTCCCGGAAGTAGAAGTGCCCGGAGTGTTCACCGCCGAAAGCGGCGTCGTGCTGGCGCATCTGGGGCTTGATAATGGAGTGGCCGACGCGGCTGCGGATCGCCTGCCCGCCCTCGCTCCACACGAGCTCGGGTAGCGCCCGGGAGCAGATGGCGTTGTAGATGATCGTGGCCTCGGGCTCTTTCATCAGGATGTTCTTGGCGACGAGGGTGGCGACGAGGTCACCCGAGATGACCTGCCCCTTCTCGTCCACGATGAACACCCGGTCGGCGTCGCCGTCGAAGGCGGCCCCGAAGTCCGCGCCTTCTGAGACCACCCGTTCCTGGAGCTCGCGGACGTTCTCCGGCTCTATGGGGTTCGGGGCGTGATTCGGAAAGGAGCCGTCCAGCTCGAAGTACATCGGCACGTACTCGAACGGCAGGCCCTCGAAGATCGGGGGCAGCATCTTTCCGGCCATGCCGTTACCGGCGTCCACCACTATCTTCAGTGGTCTCTCTAGGCTCTCCCGGTCTATGAACGAGAGGCAGTGGCGGGCGTACTCCTGGGTGATGTCGCTCTTCTCCACGGAGCCCGCGAACTCCGCCGGGCCGGGCATCCTGCCCGACTTTATGAGGTCCCGGATCTGGTATATCCCCTCGTCGCCGGAGAGGGCTATGGCGTCCTCGCGGCAGAGCTTGAAGCCGTTGTGATCCTGAGGGTTATGGGAGGCGGTTATCATGGCCCCGCCCGGCTCCTCCAGGTGCCCGACGGCGAAGTACAGCGCGTCCGTGGAGACCAGGCCAAGATCCAGCACGTCCGCCCCGGAGCCGGTCACCCCCTCGATAAACGCCTCTTCCAGCGGCTCCCCGGAGAGCCGCATGTCGCGGGCGACTATTACCCGGGAGCCCGAGAGCCCGAGGTAGTTGACGAAGGCCCGGCCTATATCCCGGGCTACGCCCTCGTCCAGGGTGTCCCCGTAGACGCCCCGGATGTCGTAAGCCTTGAATATCGACTCGTCGATCATCTCTGTCTCTCTACCTCCGGCTTACTCGGCACTTATTACCCGGCGCTCGCTGGCACGTCGCCGCGCCGCCTGGTATCGCGTCTCCGGTACAATATCTCTTTATGGCCTCTCTTGCAGCCTTTTTCGTCTCCTGCGGCGCTTTTCGTGCAACCCGTGGGGGACGCTCCGGCCGCTCCGCTGCGGGGCGCTGAACTGGGACCCCGGGCCACCAGGCTGGCCGCCGTCTTCTACGGCCTCATGGTGGTCGCCGCGGCGCTGTGGAGCGGGCTCCGGGGGCGGGGGCTGCCGCTTCTGGGCGACGCTCCTGTGGCGGGGG
>NZ_LEKH01000021.1 GCF_001029505.1 Rubrobacter aplysinae
CGCGACCTCCGCCCGGCCCCCGCCGTCGAGGTCCACCCGCGCCCTCACGAAGGTCTCGCCGGTTCTGCGCTCCGCCGCGCCGCTACGTGTCATCTGCCTCCTCTTCTCGTGTCTCTGACTCCCGCACGCGCACCGCGACGCTCTCGGCGTGGTTGGTGAACCCTTCGAGCCGGGCCAGACGCTCCACGTGCGGGCCGAGCCGGGAGACGGAGCCCCTGTCATGGCGGATGTAGTTGGTGCGCACGAGGAACTCGTGGGTCGAGATGGCCGAGGAGTAAGCGGCGGCCCCACCGGTCGGTAGCGCGTGCGAAGGTCCGGCGGCGTAGTCGCCGAGCGCGACCGGGCTCCACCGGCCAACCGCCACCATCCCGGCCTTCGTGATCCTCCCGGCTACTCCGTCCGCGTCGGCGGTCAAGACGTGGGCGTGCTCGGGGGCGTAGAGGTCCGTGAGCCCGACGGCGGCATCCAGGTCCGCTACCAGCACGAGCGTGATCCAGTCTGAGGGCTCACCGGATAGCCTGGGCTCCACGGCGTCTATAAGCTCCGCGCTCGGCGTCACGAGCACGGTAGAGGCCCCAGAGAGATGCTCCGCCTGGGCCATGAGGTCGAGCGACGTCTCTTCGGGATCGGCGTTCTCGTCAGCGATTACGACGAGCTCGCTCGGCCCCTTGGGCGCGTCCACGCCACACACGCCGAAGACCTCTAGCTTGGCCGCGATCACGTAATCGTTGCCGGGGCCCACGATCTTGTCAACGGCCGGCACCGTATCGGTGCCGTAAGCCATCGCGCCAACAGCCTGGGCTCCACCGACCGCGTACACCTCCCCGATACCCAGCATGTCGGCGACCGCCAGCACGGTGTCGTCTACCTTGCCGTCCGGCCCCGGCGGGACGCAGACCGAGATCTCCCCCACCCCGGCGACCCGGGCCGGTACGGCGGACATGACGAGCGTGCTCGGGTAGGAGCCGTGGCCGCCGGGGACGTAGATCCCAGCCCGCCCGACAGGCCGCACCTTCTGCCCGACGACGGCGCCATCCAGGCTCATCGCCCAGCCGCTCGTCGAGAGCTCCCGCTCGTGAAAGGCCCGGACGTTTTCTATGGCCACCCGCAGGCTCTCCTCAAGCTCCCCGGGCAGCTCTTTCCGGGCGCGGGCGATCTCCTCGTCCGGTACCCGGATCGGGTCCGGCCGTACGCCGTCGAAACGCTCCGTGTACTCCTGTAGCGCCGCGTCGCCCCTGTCTCTTACATCTGCGACTATGCTACGCGACGCCTCGCGGACCTTGTCCGAGAGGTATCCGTCCGGGCGGCGGAGGCTACGGAGCGCCTCCCTGGGTGGGATGCCGCGGGCGTCGAGACGCCTGGGACCTCCAGAGACTTCGGGGGCTTTAGACAACGTCGCTCCCGGAGGTTTTCGTGGCCTGCATGGCCTCGACGATTGCGGCGACCTCCTGGTTTCGCAGGCGGTAGGAGCCCCGGTTTGCTATGACGCGGGCGGTGGAGTATGAGATGTGGTCCATTATCTGGAGGTCGTTCTCCTTTAGGGTGGTGCCGGTCGCGGTGAGGTCCACTATGCACTCCGAGAGCCCGACGAGCGGGGCGAGCTCGATGGAGCCGTGGAGCTCTATCACCTCGGCCTGGCGTCCCAGGCCCTCGAAGTAGCGGCGGGCGGTGTTGGGGAACTTGGTCCCGACGCGCACGACCTCGGCGTGGTCTATGGAGTCCCGGACGGCGGCGGCGCTGCCGGAGGGGGCGGCAAGTATCATGCGGCACGCCCCGGTTCCGAGATCCTTGAGCTCCATGACGTTCGGCGACTGCTCCTCGAGCACGTCCTTGCCGACTATCCCGAGGTCCGCGGCGCCGTACTCAACGAAGACCGGCACGTCGGACGGGCGGCTCACTATGAACTCGGTGGAACCGGAACGGTAGATCAGACGCCGCCCGCCGTCGCGCAGCACCTCGACCGGCAGCCCGGCGGCGCCGAGCGCCCCGAGCGCGTCCTCGAAGATGGCGCCCTTCGGCACCGCCACCCGGAGCCTGCCGCCCTGGCGGCTCAACCCGGCACCTTTCCGGGTAACACCATCTCCGGCACCTCTTCGACGCCGACGAGCTCGGACCCCGGCTCGCCGGTGCGGGAGATCCTGACGCCGCCGGCCTCCGGGTGGCAGATCCAACCGGCCTCCTTGCTCCGGGCGTACCGGGCGACCGCGTCGGGCTCCCCGCCCTCCGCGAGGTGCAGCACCGGCACGCCGAGCCCTCGCAGCTTCGCCGCGCTCCGGGTACCGTCGGGCCCGCCCCCGACCAGCAACACCAGAGGCGGAGGCTCCTCGTCGGGCACCACGGAGAGCAGCCGCTCCAGGGAGATCGCAAACCCCGTGGCGGGCAAGGACTCTCCGAAACGCTTGAGCAGGTTATCGTAGCGGCCGCCGTTTGCGATGGTGAAGGCCATCCCCCCCGCGTACACCTCGAAGACGGCTCCGGTGTAGTAGTCGCGCCGCCCGACGAGGCCGAGATCCAGCGTCACGGCCTCCAGACAGCCGTGGGCTTCGAGGTGAGAGAGTATGCTGCGCAGGTTCTCCAGGGCCTCACGGGCCCCGGGGGCGTCCGCCGCGTAGCTTTCCGCGGCGGCCAGTATCCCGCCGTCCGAAGCGGGTCCTACCAGACGCGGGATCTCCCGCACCGCCCGGCCAACCTCGCCGGGCAGTTCGCCGGAGAGCTCATCTACCCGGACGAGGTCCTTCGCCGACAGGGCCTCCAGGATGTCCGCCGCGCGATCCGGCGCGGCGCGGTGCAGATACCCCTCGAAGAAGGCGCTCTGGCCGAGCGCGACGCCGAAGTCCGGCATCGAGACCATCGAGCCCGGCGACTCCGGCGACTCCCGGTATGCCCGGTATTCCAGCCCGGCCTTCTCCAGCACGTCCACCAGCAGCGCGATCACGCCCGCGTCCTCTGCGGCCTCGGCGGAGCCCACGACCTCCACCCCGGCCTGGTAAACCTCGGCGCTCTGGCCCCGGCCCACGCTCGCCCGCCGGAATGCCGGAAGCATGTACGAGAGCTTGTGGGGCGTGGGGCTGTTGGAGAGCCGCTGTGCCACGAGCCGGGCTATGGGCGTGGTCGCCTCCGGGCGCAGGATGAGCATCTGATTGTCGGGGTCGAAAAGCTTGAACGAGGCGTCCCGCAGGCCCGGCTCCTCTATGACCTCCGAGTACTCCAGCGCCGGCGTCAGGACCTCCTGGAAACCAAACCTCCCGAACCGCTCCCGGATGCCCGCCTGCAACGACCGCAGCCTCCGGGACTCCGGCGGCAGGATGTCCCGCGTGCCCGGCGTGGTCGAGAACTTGCGCGTGGCGCGTTCTCTGGAGTCGGCGGAGTTTTGGGAGACGGCGTAGTTCATACGAACCGCTATCTTAACTTATATACCGGCCCCCGAGTGGACCCTCCGGAGGCTGCTAGCCTGCCCGGAAATCAGGAGCCAGAGCCGGCTAGCCCCGACCCGTGCAACAGCCCGTAACAATAGCTAGTAACAACAGATCGTAACGGTGAGCAACGGCAGCGGATAATTCCAGAGGCGGGACCTGAAATTTAGCAGACGATGATCCGTATAAGATCCGTTTCCGTATACGCGATTACAGAACGTGGCAAAGCACCCGAAGCAGGAGGAGTCTATGAGCTCGACGAGTTCGGCATCCGGCCAGGGCGTGGGCAGGTGGGCCGCCACCGGGGCGGCGGCGGGAGCCATCGCCGGGATAGTGTTTATCGTGTTCGAGATGATCATGGCCGGTCTCTCGGGGCCGAGCCCGTTCGGCCCGTTGCGGCTCATCAGCGCCATCGTGCTGGGACAGGGAGCTTTGCCTCCCGCGCCGACCATAGGCTTGCCGGCGGCGATAATAGTCGGCCTTATAGTCCACTTCGTGCTCGCCACGGTGTTTGGCGTGATCTTCGGCGCTATACTGGGCGGCCTCTCCTCGCGTGTCGGCGCACTTGCCGGAAGCCGGGGGGCACTTATAGGCGCGGCGACCGCCGGGGGCCTGCTGCTGTGGATCGTGAACTTCTTCGTGATCGCCCCCATAGCATTCCCCTGGTTCACGATGGCGAATCAGGTGGTGCAGTTCTTCGCCCACACCTTCTTCTTTGGCACCGCTTTCGGGCTCCTGCTCGCGGGGCGTATAAACAGATAGTAGAGAGGTTAGAGAGGCCTACTCGAAGACGACGGTGCGGTTCCCGGCGACTATGACCCGGTCCTCGAGATGCCAGCGGACGGCGCGGGCCAGGGTACGGCGTTCTACCTCACTGCCGAGCCGCACCAGGTCCTCGACGGCGTCGCGGTGGGTGACGTGGGCCACGTCCTGGTGGACTATGGGACCAGCGTCCAGGTCCTCGGTGACGTAATGGGCGGTCGCGCCGATGATCTTGACGCCCCGCTCGTGCGCCCGCCGGTACGGGTCCGCGCCGACGAAAGCGGGCAGGAACGAGTGGTGGATGTTGATCAGGCGGTTCCGGTACGCCTCCACCACGTCGGCCCCCAGCACCTGCATGTAGCGGGCCAGCACGACGAGGTCCACGGCGTGCTCTTCCAGGAGCCGCAGCATCTCTAGCTCCTGCTCCTCCCTGGTCTCCTTCGTAACCGGCAGGTAGTAGAACGGGATGCCGTGCGCCTCGACCCGCTCTCTGAGATCGGGGTGGTTCGAGACGACGAGCGGTATCTCGGCGGCGAGGTCGCCGGCTTCCCAGCGCCACAGGAGCTCCAGCAGGCAGTGGCCGTGGCGGGAGACGAGTATCGCCATGCGTTTGGGAGCGTCGGTGTAGGAGACTCGCCAGTCCATACCGTGGCGGCGGGCCAGCGGCGCGAAAGAGCCCGGAAACTCCTCACGGCCCACGCCGAACCCGGCGCCCTCTATCTCGATGCGCATGAAGAAGCGGCTCTCTGCGTCCCCCTCCACCCCGTCCTCCGCCGGGCTGACGTGCTGGTCGGCCGAGAGGATGTTGCCGTCATGCATGGAGATGAACGAGGAGACCGCCGAGATAAGGCCCCGCCGGTCCGGGCAGGCGATGAGGAGCCGGAGGTTGTGTTTCCTATTCCTCTCGTCGCCCGCCGGGACGAGGCTCAAAGCTCGCGGTCTCGGATCTGGGTAGCGGCAGGCTTGAAGAAGACGTCCAGCATCCAGTCGGCGGCTATCCGGATGCGGTTCTGGCCGATGGGCAGCTTGTACAGGTATGTCGCCCGCCAGAACAGGGAGGCGGCGAACCCGCTGAACTTTATCCCCAGTACGTCGTTCACGGCGAACTGGCTGCCGAGCTCGACTAGCTGCCCCAGGGCCTGGTACTCGAAGGTCTCGAGCTCCTCACCGTCTATGGCGGCCACGACGTTTTTCGCCACCAGCTCACCACCCTGGGTGGCGGCCTGGGCGTTCGGCGGTATGGGCTCGCCCTCGCCGTTGATGTTGGCCGCGCAGTCGCCGATGCCCCAGATGTTTTCGTAGCCCTCGACCCGGCAGTAGGCGTCCACCGCAAGGCCCTTGCGGGCGTCGGACGGCAGCTCTCCGAGGTCCTCGAGCTTCAGGCTGGCCCGCGCACCGGCGGTCCAGATGACGTTCTCGGCCGCTATCTCCTGGCCGTCGTCGAGAGAGACCTTGCCCCCGGTAACCTCCTCGGCCCGGACGTTGTTGATCACCTGTATCTGCATGCCGTCGAGCCGCTTGCGGGCCGCCCGCCGCAGTGCCGGGTCCAGCTCCTTGAGGATCTGCTCGTTGCTGTCTACCAGTATGATCTTGACCCGGTCCGGGTCGATGTTCGGGTAGTCGGGCGGGAGCACGTCGTGGACCAGGGAATGCAGCTCCGCGGCCGTCTCCGTCCCGGTCGCCCCGCCCCCTATAACGACGAAGGTAAGGGCAGACTGGGGCACCTCTCCCCGCATCAGGATGGTCTGCTCGTAGCGCTCGATCACCCGGTTGCGGATCTCCTCGGCGGTGCCTATACCCGTCATGCTGATGCAATGCTCCTCGACGCCGGGGATGCCGAAGTAGGCCGGCTCGCCGCCCATGGCGAGGATCAGGTGATCGTAGGGTATCTGCTGCTCGCGGCCCGTGACCGTGCCGCTGACGTTCACGAGCTTGTTCTCGTGGTCTATGCTCTCCATCTCCGCCCGCCGGAAGCTGACCCCCGAGCTGATAAGACCCCGTCTGATGGGCTGCGCCACGTTCTTGGTCTCCGTGCCTCCTGCGATGGCTCCGGCGAGCATCGGCCAGAAGGTAAAGAAGTTCTCCCGGGATATGACCATGACCCCGACGTCGTCCCGGCCCTTCGTCAGGTCACTGGCTTTCTTTGCCGCCGTAAAGCCGCCGAACCCGCCGCCCACTATTAGGACCTTGTTGGGGAACTCCCGGTACGGGGCCTTCTCCCAGGCCTCATACCTCTGGCTCGGCCCGTTGGTGACGCTAAAAGCCCACCGCAGACTCTCGACGGTAAGGGCGCCACCTCCTATGGCGAGCCCCCACTTCAGAATCCGGTTCATGCATCCTCCCTATCTGCAACCCTATGTGCAAACTCCACGACCGTAGCTCCGTCCTTACGGCTGCCCGGCTTCGGGGGACCGTCAAGGAACTGTCAAGGAACCGGCTCGGGAGCAGACGAAACCCTACGCTTCTACCCAGCTTTCCCAACTATCACGACCTACCATCATCTGGCACGCCTCCGGGGGATGCTAGCATCATGTTCATGGATAATAAACACGAAGCAGGACGCGAGGCAGGACGCGAGGCAGGATACGAAACGGGCGTGGATCACGCCCTCGAAACGCTAAGGACGCGCTTCGCCCGGATAGGCGACGTGGAGTCGGCCGCCGGGCTACTCTCCTGGGACCGCCAGACCAAGATGCCACCCGGCGGCCTGGAGTCTCGCGCCGAGCAGCTCTCCACCCTGAGCCGCATAGCCCACGAGATGACGGTCTCCGGGGAGACGGCGGAGTTGCTGGAGGCGGCCGAGGCGGCTACCGCGGACGAGCCGGACACGGATGACGTCGCCCTCGTGCGCCTGGCCCGCCGGGAGTACGAGCAGTCCGTGCGCCTCCCCACCCGCCTGGTAACAGAGATGTCGCGGCGGACCGCCCTAGCGGAGACCGCGTGGGCAAAGGCGCGGGAGGAGTCGGACTGGAGCCTCTTCGCCCCGCACCTGGAGGGCATTGTGGAGCTGTCGCGGGAGTCGGCGGAGCACCTGGGCTACGAGGACCACCCCTACGACGCCCTGGCCGACCTGTACGAGCGCGGCGCCACCAGGCGCGGGCTCGAAGCGATGTTTGAGGAGCTCAAACAGGGCGTGGTACCCCTCCTGCGCGAGGTCTCCGAGAGCCGGGCCGCCGGGGAGAACGACGTCCGCAAGGCTCCTCTAATGGGAGACTTCGACGAGACAGCCCAGGAGAGCTTCGGCGAGCGGGTAACGGCGAGACTCGGCTACGACCTCTCCCGCGGGCGGCAGGACCGGGCGGTGCATCCGTTTTGCATAGGTTTCTCCCCCGGCGACGTCCGGATCACGACCCGCTTCGACCGGGGCTGGCTCTCGGCGGCGCTTTTCGGCACCATCCACGAGGCCGGGCACGCGATGTACGAGCAGGGCGTGGACCCGGCCTACACTCGCTCTCCTCTGGGCGGCGGCGTCTCGATGGGCGTGCACGAGTCGCAGTCGCGGCTGTGGGAGAACCTCGTCGGCCGCTCGCGCCCGTTCTGGCGGCACTTCTACCCGGAGCTGCAGAGGACGTTCCCGGGGGAGCTGGGCGGCACGGGCCCCGAAGACTTCTACCAGGCTATCAACGTCGCGGAGCCGTCCGAGATCCGGGTCGAGGCCGACGAGCTCACGTACAACCTGCACATCTTGCTGAGGTTCGAGATCGAGACCGCACTGCTCGAAGGCAGCCTCTCCGTGGAGGAGATACCCGCCGCCTGGAACGCGAGGATGGAGGAGTATCTCGGCATCACGCCCGAAAACGTCGCGCGCGGCGCGCTCCAGGACGTCCACTGGTCCGCCGGCCTCATGGGTTACTTTCCGACGTACGCCATCGGAAACGTGCTCTCCGTGCAGCTCTTCGAGGCCGCGAAAGCGGCGCACCCGGAGATACCCGAGGAGATAGAGCGCGGCGAGTTCTCCACGCTACTCGGCTGGCTGCGGGAGAACGTCCACCGTCACGGCAGCCGCTACACGCCGGAGGAGCTAGTCCGGCGCGCCACCGGCGGCCCGCTCGACACGGCCCCCTACCTGGGCTACCTGCGGGAGAAGTACACGCCGCTCTACGGCCTCTAACGCGCGGTAACGCGTAGAGAGCCCGCCCTCGTGGGTTCCGGGGGCGGGCTCTCCAGATAACGTCCAGAATATCTTACGGGGCCCGGCGTCTCGGCCGGGTTATGAGGTCACGGGCCTACCGGCGGCGTCCCAGCTTGAGGACACCGAAGATCACCCATCCGACGAGGAGCCCGCCGAGCATCCACAGTAGAGAGTCCAATCTCTAGCCGCTTTCCGGCTCTCCCTAGTCTCCCTGCTGCTTCTGCTGCTCTTCTTGCGCCTCACGGGCTCCCTCGGGCTCGAAGGCGAGCGAGGCGGAGTTCATGCAGTACCGCTGCCCCGTCGGGTTCGGACCGTCGTCGAAAACGTGCCCGAGGTGCGCGCCGCAGTTGCCGCACAGCGCCTCGGTGCGCTTCACGAACATGCTCCGGTCTTCCTCGAACTTCACGCTATACTCGGAGACCGGCTCGTAGAAGCTCGGCCAGCCCGTCCCGGACTCGTACTTCGTCTCCGACCTGAAGAGCGGCTCGCCGCACACCACACAACGGTACAGCCCGTCGTCCTTGTTGTACAGCAGCTTCCCGGAGAACGGCGGCTCGGTGGCCGCGTTCTGGGTTACCTCGTACTGCTCGGGCGAGAGCCTCGTCCTTAGTTCATCTTCTCTACGCGTATTCTCAGCCATGCCCGTATTTTACCACCGACTAGGGATCTCTAGCCCCGGCGCGAGAGCGCAGCAGCGACGTAAAACACGCTAGGCGAAGCGGCGAGCCACCAGTATTCCACCTACACCGAACCAGAGCAGAATAGCGGCCACAACGGAGAGTGGCGGGCCACCGGTTGGAGGAGTCTGCACTCCGTCATCTTCATCTTGGTACTGGTCCGCGCTGCTATTATCGGTGTCCGAGCTATCTATAGAATCTTGTCCTCCAGAACCGCCACACTCCTGCACCGTGATTTCGTAGGACTGGAGGTCAGTAAAGATACTAAGATTGTAAGTACCAGAGCCTTGTACATCTATGACACCGTCCGTACCGTTGTCGAAATCCTTCGTCGCAACCGACGAGAAGCTCTGGCTCTCGACAACGTCAACGCTTGTAGAAGAAAAATCTTCAGAGCTCTCAGTATCAACTACCACTTGCCAGTTTTCAGATCCGATATCGAAGCTCGCAGTGTCCTGCGTCGTATTGCCCTCGAAGGTCTCTACCGTCGTCGCACCCGGACAACTCTGGGCATTGGCATCCGAGTCATCCAACTCGTCGGCCTCCTCCTGAGCACTCACGATGTGCGGATAGAACAGCATGAACGTCACGGAGATCGCCGCGAGCACCAGTAGCAGGTTAGATCTCCGGGCAAACCTCGGTGTTCGCGTGGTCGTATCCGGCATTCCGAACATGCGCTCTCCTCCCCTACTGATAAAGAAGTGTAGTCTAGAAGAGACACGAGCTATCGTCAAACGTTACAGTAACCTGTAGCTCTGGCGGGTCGTCGATGACGAGGACAAGCTCTTCCCCTGGCTGCGAATAACCTTATCTGTGTAATGGTTTCTGGGAAGCTGGAGGACGCTACCACAGTGACATTCTGCAGAGCCACTCCCACCTGATTAGGTAGCTTAGATGCCCTGCGACTCGCTTTGTGTACTTCCATCGTAAGTGCTTGCGACATAGGACTTTCGGAGGGTAATGAGGTGGAAGAATCCGCCGGGTGAGACCCTCTGGTAGTCCTCGATCACGAGGTGCGGCGCTCCGGCCTGGATCTCGGAGAAGCGGTGGTCAAAGCGCATCGCGAAGTGTCCCAGCGCCCAGCTCATCGCGCGTACCGGCGCCGGACGGCGCTTGTCCTCGGGCCAGAAGCGGTCCGCGATCACGACCCTACCCCCCGGTCTCGTCACCCTCGCGGCCTCTGCCAGCACCCGGCTGCCGTCGGGTACGACGGTGACGATCAGGGGCAGATAGATCGCGTCGAACCCGGCGCCGGAGGGAACGCCCGCCTCCACCTGCCCCGTGACGTGGGCCGCTTCGTCGCCGGAGCCGTCGGGGAAAGCGAGTGCTCTGGCGTCCATTATCCCCAGGGAGAGCCCCGACATGCCGAGCTCCACGCGCCGGCGGTGGGCGCGCTCTAGCATCCCCCGGCTCAGGTCCACACCGACACCGCGCACATCCCGGGGAAGGTAAGGGAGCTCCATACCCGTGCCGACACCGGCTATCAGGAGACTCTGGCCGGGTTCCAGGTCCAGGGCACCGGCAGCCTTCCGGCGCACCTCGCGGGACCAGAAGCCCAGGGTGGCGTCGTAAAGGCCGCCCACGTGCTCGTAGACCCTTATGTTCGAGAATAGACGCCGCATAGCGTTACCGTACACGTTACGCTGGCCCGGTTCACCCGCCTAATGGAAAGCCCACGACACCCAGATACTATAGCGAGAGCCTCTGGCTACATCGAGTCACTCTCCCGGTTGCAATCCTTACCCCGGGCGGAACCCGGACGCAACCTTAGTCCATCTCGTACACAGGCTCCGGCGTTTCTCCGGCTCGCCTGCGGGTAACGCGGAGAACGTGTTCTGCTACGTCCGGCACCGCGTAATCCACGGCCAGCTCTACCACGGTTCCGTCCTGTGGATGATCCTGGATACGCTTGAAGGTCTCCGGGCCGCGTGGCTTTGGATCCAGTGGGAAGGTGGCGCCGGAGTTTATCGGGGAGATGGATGCGTGCTCACCATGAACCGCGAGCAGGCTCGCGGCATCCACCTCCAGGACCAGGTGCGTCCGGTCACGGTATGCCTTAGCGCCGAGTAGTTTCTCCAGTCGCTGCCGCGAGACCCAGAAAAAGACTCGCCGATTCAGGCTCTCGTACCATTCCGCGAGGCTCATACCCGAAAGGCACTTCTCGAGGTCCCTGTCCTGGATAGGCTTGTTGTCCCGGATAAGGGCGGAGCCGTGCCTCGGGTTGGTTATCTCGACGATCTCGGGCCGCCTGCGGGACTCCAGCTCCCGGCGCTCCTCGACCTCGTAGAGATCCAGCAGAGCACTCGTACTGAGTAGGCCGTATTTCTGGATCGAGGGCCAGCTACCATCTTCCGCCATGTGGTACAAGACCGGATAGCTCTCAACGAGACGCCGGGTCTCCAACCCTAGAGCGCCCGCGCGGCGTTCATCCGGCGGTCTCCGGCTTCTGGAAGACGTACTCTTCCATGGCGTGCTGGTGCGCTTGGCCGCCGGAATCATCGTCGAATACGAAGCCGCGCGAGTGCAAGCACTCCCAGCCTTCGTAGTAGCCGGCAAGCTCGCCGGGGACGTACAGGTACTCGTTATCGCCCCAGTCGGGGGCGGGTGCCACGTCCGGGTGATCCACGAAGGTCAGCAGTGCGTTGATGCCGCCCGGCACGGTCCGTTCCTTGAGATACCCGAACCTCTCCGAGCGCTTCTCCGGCTCTATGTACTGCACCGTCCCGATGGAGTAGACGAGGTCGAATCTGCCCCCGAGTTGCAGAGAGTTCACGTCGCCCTGTCGGGTGTCTATCCTCACCCCCCTTTCGCGGGCAAGACGCTCCGCTTTCTGGAGGCCGTTCGGCGAGATGTCTACAGCCAGCGTCTCCAGGCCATGTTCGGCGAATAAGACAGCGTCACGGCCCTCGCCCGCTCCGAGATCCACGGCCCGCAAACCCTCCCGGACCTCTTCGAGGAACCCGAGCGCTCGCGCGGCGAACCCATTGGGCTCGGTGCCCCAGTAGTACTCCGGGCCGGCGTAGACTTCCTGTAGCTGCTCGTACCTCAAACCTCTCCTAAGACACCCGCTCCATCTCGAAGCCCTGCTCGACCGGCGGCTCCTCGGGTATCGGTGGCTCGTCCGCGGCGGGCGGCGGGCCGGTGATACGGCGCACCGCCGAGATGCAGCCTACGCCGAGTAGCTGCTTGAGCTCGGCGTGCAGGTCGTTGGAGTCCTCGACGGTGCAGAGCCTCTCCTCGAACGCGCCGTCGCTGGAGATCAGGAACAACGGGTTATCGCCAGGGTGACGCTCCAAAATCGAGAATACCTCGTCCACGGTGGCCCGGGGCTTGCCGGTGATGCTTCCGGCGTCCAGGTACACGGGATCCGGGCCGGGCTCGAGGCGCAGCTCCTCCACGTCAAGCGCCACTATGCGCGGCAGGCCTTCCTTGCGCTCCACGCGGCCCCGCACCTTGACTATTGCGTCCTCCCGAATGGCCTCGGAGCACTTGGCGTATACCTTGGGGAAGACCATCGTGTCCGCAAGGCCCCGGGTATCGTCGAGCTGGAGCATTGCCATCTGATCGCCCTTGCGGGTAGTGTTGACCTGGAGGCTCGTGACGAGCCCACCGACCCAGACCGCGTGGCCGTCGCGGAAGCCTTCGAGCTCGGCGATGCTGGTATCCGTGTACTTCCTCAGCTTGGACAGTACGGGCCGCAGCGGATGGTCGGAGACGTACAGCCCGAGCATCTCCTTCTCCCACTCCAGGCTCTCGCGTCGGTCGTCTTCCACGTCGGGCATCTCGGGCTTCGGCGGCCCCATCTCGGCCAGCTCCGCCGCGTCGAACATCGAGAGAGAGTTCTCGTCCGCGGGCTTCGACCTCTGGGCCGAGCGCTCCACGGCCGTCTCGTGTACCCGCACCATCGCCGCCCGCGAGGCCCGGGTCCCGTCGAAGGCGCCGCACTTTATCAGCGCCTCCAGTGTGCGCTTGTTGTACGTCTTTGATTCAATCCGCTCGCAGAAGTCGAAGACGTCCTCGAACGGTCCATCTTCGCGCACCGCTATGATCGAATCTATACAGTTATCGCCGACGTTCTTGACGGCGGATAGCCCGAAGCGGATGGTCTTTTTCTCGCCGTGGGCGACCACCGTAAAGCGGGGGCCGCTCTCGTTTGCGTCGGGCGGGAGCACCTCGATGCCCATGGCGCGGGCCTCGGCGACGTACTGGGGCACGCGGTCCTTGGTATTCATCACGCTGGACATCAGCGCCGCCATGTACTCTTCTGGGTAGTGGGCCTTGAGGTAGGCGGTCTGGAAGGCCAGGAAGGAGTAGCAGGCGGAGTGGCTCTTGTTGAAGGAGTAGCCGCCGGCCTTCTCCATCCAGTTCCACAGCTCCCCGGCGACACTGTCGGCGACCTCGTTCTCCTTGCAGCCTTCCATGAACTTCTCGCGCAGCTTCGCGAGCATCGCCGCATTCTTCTTGGAGATGGCCTTGCGCAGCGTGTCGGCCTCGCCGGGCGTGAAGCCGCCGACGGTCTTGGAGATCTCCATTAGCTGCTCCTGGTAGGCGGCCACGCCGTAGGTCGGCTCCAGGATCGGCTTGAGGCGGTCGTCCATGTAGTCCACGTTGTCCGGGTCGTGCTTGCCCTCCTTGAACGTGGGGATGTAGTCCATCGGGCCGGGCCGGTACAGGGCGTTAAGTGCCACGAGGTCGTCGAAGCGGTCGGGGCGCACCTCCTGCAGCATACGCTGCATGCCGCTGGACTCGAACTGGAACACCCCGAACGTATCGCCCCGGGCGAAGAGGCTGAGAGCCTTCGGATCGTCCAGGGGGATGTTTCGGATGTCCGGCTCCTCGCCGCCGGCACGCTTGATGTTGCCCAGCGTCTCCTCGATCACGTCCAGGTTGCGCAGGCCGAGGAAGTCCACCTTCAAGAGCCCGAGCGCCTCCACGTCTGACATGGGATGCTGGACCATGACGGCGTCGGTGTCCTTTGCGACCTTCTGGAGGGGCACGATGTCCGTGAGAGGCTCCTCGGAGATCACTACGCCCGCGGCGTGGGTGGAGGCGTGACGGGAGAAGCCCTCTATCTCGAAGGCGATGTCCAGAATCTGACGCGCCCGGTCGTCGCTCTCCACGACCGAGATCATCTCCTGCGCCGCACCCGGGTGCTTGTCTCCGGCCGTATACACACCCGTCTCGTCGTCGCGGTTGAGTACGTCGCGCAGGGTGGTACCGACGGGCTTCTCCGGGATCTGCTTCGCGAGCTTGTCGGTCTCGTTGTAGGGGTGCTCGAATACGCGCCCGGCGTCGCGGATAGCGGCCCGCGCGCCCAGGGTCCCGAAGGTGATGATCTGGGCCACGTGCTCGTGGCCGCCGTACTTCTCGGTAACGTACTTCATGATCTCGGCCCGGCCCTGCACGGAGAAGTCAATGTCAACGTCCGGCATGCTGATACGGTCCGGGTTCAGGAACCTCTCGAAGAGCAGCGAGTACTGCATCGGGTCGAGGTCCGTGATCTCCAGCGCGTAGGCCACGAGCGAGCCCGCCGCCGAGCCACGCCCAGGGCCGACGGCGATGCGGCGGTCCTTGGCGTACTTCACGAAGTCCCACACTATGAGGAAGTAGTCCTCAAAGCCCATGCTGCCGATGGTCGAGAGCTCGAAGTCGAGCCGCTGCTGGATCTCCGGTTCCTTTGCCCGCTGCGGCCCGTAACGCTCCACCAGCCCACGCTCGCACAGCTCGCGCAGGTAGGTCGCCGCATCGTAGCCGGCTGGCTTCTCGAAGCTCGGCAGCCGGGTCTTTCCGAGCTCCATGCCGATATCCTCGACCATCTCTACGACCTTCGCCGTGTTCTCCAGTGCCTCGGGATGGTCCCCAAATAGCGCCTCCATCTCGGAGATTGGCTTTATGTAGAACTCCTCGGCGGGGAACTTCATGCGGTTGGGGTCGGCGTGGAACTTGCCGGTGCCGATACACAGGAGAACGTCGTGCATCCGGGCGTCCTTGCGGGCCGTGTAGTGGGAGTCGTTGGTGGCGACGAGCGGTATCTCGGTCTCCTTGTGCAGCCGGAGGAGCCCCTCGTTGACCTTCTTCTGCTCCTCGATACCGTGATCCTGCATCTCCAGGAACACCGCGTCGAAGATCTCCTGATACTCGTACAGCTTATTTCGGGCCTCGTCTATCTTGCCGGAGAGTATCTTGGCCGGGACCTCGGCGGAGAGGCAGCCGGAGAGGCAGATGATGCCCTCTCCGTGCTCGCGCAGCGCCTGTGCGTCAACGCGGGGCTTGTAATAGAAGCCTTCGAGGAAGCCCATGGTGGAGAGCTTCATCAGGTTGCGGTAGCCCTGGGGGGTGCGGGCTATGAGGGTGAGATGGTAGTAGCTGCCCTTCTTGCGGTCGTGCCGGTCGTCGGTGACGTAGACCTCGCAGCCCATCACGGGCTTTATGCCGGCCTCGGTCGCCTCCTTGTAGAACTTGACCGCCCCGTACATCACGCCGTGGTCGGTGAGCGCGACCCCGGGCATGTTCTCCTCCTTGGCGAAGGAGACGAGATCCCGGATGCGGGTCGCCCCGTCAAGCATCGAGTACTCCGAGTGACAGTGCAGGTGCGCGAATCCTGCGCTACCCGATTCTGCGGTCAAGCTACCCTCCCCTGAGATCCGCCTTTAAAAAGACGACAGGGCCGCACGAGTTCGCGGCCCTCTGGCGTCGCCTGTTCTCCCGATCCATCCCTGGACAAACGCTACTATACGCGGCGCCGTGAATGGTGTCTACACGCTCCCGAGGAATTTGGACGCCGATTTGCAGGATTTTTCACAGCGCTTTTCATGCGAAAGCCCGCCGCACGTCGGCGGCGGGCTCTCTAAACGGCTGCTATATAGCTGTGTGTAACCTCGTACGGGGCGTGGAGGCTACTCGCCGCCGGAAGAGGCCCCCGAGCCGCCGGAATTGCCGGAGCTACTTGAGTTACCGGAGGAGCTGGAGCTTTTCGAGGATTTATCCGAGGAGCCGTTCGAAGAGCCGGCGGAGTCCGAGGAACCCGAGGAGTTCGAGCCGCTTCCGTTGCCGGAGCCGCCGTAAGAGTCCGAGGAATCGGAGGCGCCGGATCCCGCGTTCGATCCGGCCTTCCCGCTGCTGTAGTCCGTGGAGTAGAAGCCCGATCCCTTGAAGGAGATGCCCACTGGCTGCATCAGCTTTCTGACCGGGGCCCCGCACTCTATGCAGCTCGTCAACGGGTCGTCAGACATCTTCTGCATCGTGTCGAAGACGTGACCCTGCTCGCACTTGTACTCGTAGATCGGCATCTATCCTCCGCTCGGGTTATTAAAAGGGCGTATCCGCCTTATTATACAACCGGGCCTCGGAGCCGGGGCTGTGGCGCGAGCCGGAGCAGCGGGGGCCGTCACCGGGTAATATCCGGGACACCGCCGATGCCGGGCGGATAAAGATAATAATCAGTAGTTCGAGGATCTTGACGAGGAGAGAGGGATAACTTGGCTAGTGAGATCATGGCGAACATAGAGCGGCTCTCGCGGGAGAAGGAGGAGCTCGAGTCCCGGGAAGCCGAGCGCCCCACCGATACCGGGGCCCGCGACAGGCTGCAAAACGTCGAGCACGCCCTGGACGTCCTCTGGGACCTCAGGCGGCGGGAGATGTCCGGCGAGCACGTGCAGCTAGACGACGATTTCCTGGACCGCTACAACGTATCCCCCGGAGACGACGCCCCGGACTCGTCCGGCAGTTAGGGCAGATTAGGGGCGGTTAGGAGGGCCCGTAACGGGCTTACTGCTGGCGATTCTCCGGGTCCAGCTCTCCCGACTCGAAAGCCTCCTGCATCTTCTCGCGGGCGGCCTCCACGATCTTCGGGTCCGAGAGGAGGTCGTCTATCTGGTCCCCGCTCATGTTGCGGCGGACGTACTCCTCTCCGGCTATGTCCTCCAGCACCGCGCCCTCGCCTATGCGGTGGACCACGTACTCGAGCACCCGCTGCTCACGGGCGGAATGCCCCCGGCCACCGAAGATCCGGGCCCAGAACGACTTTTTCTCTTCGGACATATCTCTCCTTCGAGCCGTGAACAGCCGTAAATACTCCCTACCGGAGTGTATCCGGTGGCGGACGTCCCGTACAGAGAGGTCTTCGATGGCCTCAGGCGCGCCCGGCGAGGCTCCGCAGGTCTTCTCCGGTTATGCGATAAACCGTCCACCCGTCCATCGGGACCGCGCCCAGAGACTCGTAGAAGCCGATGGCCGGCTCGTTCCACTTCAGCACCGACCACTCCAGCCGGCCGCACCCGCGCTCCCGCGCAAGCTCCGCCACCCGGCTTAGTAGCGCCACCCCCAGGCCGGAGCCCCGGAACCCGGGCCGGACGTACAGGTCCTCCAGGTAGAGGCCGGGACGCCCGAGAAAGGTCGAGAAGTTGTGGAAGAACAGGGCGAACCCAGCCGGCTCTCCCCCGGCGTACCCGAGCAGCGCCTCGGCCACCGGACGTTCACCGAACAGAGACTCCCTGAAATCCTCTTCGGTGGCGACGACCTCGTGCGAGAGATGCTCGTACTCGGCGAGCTCCCGGACGAGGGCCAGGATCAGGGGCACGTCCTCCCCGGTCGCCGGGCGGACCTCGATCTCCGCCGCGCCGGATACCCTCCCTATACCCGGCTCCCGACGAGCGTCTCCGCTATCTGCACCGCGTTGGTGGCCGCGCCCTTGAGCAGGTTATCCGAGACGCACCAGTAGCTTATGGCGCCTGGAGAGCCTTCCTCCACCCGCACCCGGCCGACGTAGGTGCCGGGCTCGCCGACGGTTTCGAGCGGCGTCGGGTAGTCGTCCTTGTCGCCGGAGAAGACTAGGCCCGGCGCGTTCGAGAAGACGTCGAGCACGGCTTCGAGGCTGGCCTCGCGGGTGGTCTCGACGTAGACGCTCTCGGAGTGGCCGGTGTGGACGGGGATGCGCACCGTGGTCGGGTAGACCGGGAGGTCCGGGAGGCCCAGGATCTTGGCCGACTCGTCCTTCATCTTGCGCTCCTCGGTGGTGTAGCCATCATCGCCGACGGAGCCGATGAGCGGGATGGCGTTGCCCGAGATCTCCTTCGGGTACACCCCTTCGCCGCCGGGCAGACCCTCCAGCGCCTCCACGCCGCCGCGTCCGGAGCCCGAGACGGCCTGGTATGTAGAGACGATCACCTTCTCCAAGCCGAACTCCCGGGCCAGCGGCGCCAGCGGCACGACCATCGTGGTCGTGGAGCAGTTCGGGCTCGCGATGATTCCCTTGTGATCGCGCAGGGCGTCGGCGTTGACCTCCGGCACGACCAGAGGAACCTCGGGGTCGAGCCGGAAGTCCGACCCGTTATCTATAACGACCGCGCCGCGGGCGACGGCCTCGGGGGCTAGCTGCATGGCCGCGCCCTTCTCGCCCTCGGTCCCGGCGAAGAGGGCGTAGTCCACGCCCTCAAAGGCCGAGGCTTCGGCGACTCTTACGTCGAACTCCTCGCCCTGTATCTCCACCCGGCGCGCCGTGCGGGCCAGGACGCGGATCTCATCCGCCGGAAAGTCCCGCCGCCGCAGTTCGGAGACCAGCCTCTCCCCGACGAGCCCCGCCCCGACCACCGCTACCGTATATCCCATAACTCGCTAACTCTCCTCCGTGTCTCGCGGGCCATCCGACTCTGCTACGGCCTTGTTTACTATGTCGAGGATATCGTAGACGACGCCACTCGCGGTGCGGTGCGGTCCAGCCCCCGGCCCGGTGACCGTGAGGGTCACGTCGTCGTAGCGCCGGGTGTGGAAGTCGAAGACGTTCTCGGGGCCGTCTATGGGGCCAAACGGGCTCTCGACCGGCGTGTCCATGAGGCCGACCTCTACCGGGCCGTCCTTCGGGATCGTCGCCAGATAGCGCAGCATGTGCCCCGCCTCGACGGAGTTCAGCCGCTCGGCGAAGGCGTCGTCGGCCTCCGGCAACCGCCGCATGAACTCCTCCTGCGGCACGTCCTCCAGACCCTCGGGGACCAGGGACTCGTACGGTATATCTCCAAGCTCGATCTCACGTCCTATCGTCCGAGCCAGGATTATGGCCTTGCGGGCCACGTCCAGACCGGATAGGTCGTCCCGGGGATCGGGTTCGGCGTAGTGCAGGTCCACCGCCTCTCGTACCGCTTCGGAGAACGACCGGCCCGACTCGACCGCGCTCATTATGAAGCCGAGCGTGCCGGATGGGCTGGCCTGTATCTCGAAGACCTCGTCGCCGCTTTCGAGCAGGTACTTGAGGGTCGAGATTATCGGCATGCCGGCCCCGACGGTCGCCTCGTACCACAGCCGGTCCGGGGTCTCGGAGATCAGACGGTGGTAGTCCGCGCTCGGCCCGGAGAGCGGCCCCTTGTTGGAGAGCACCAGAAAGGAGCCGTTCCGGACCCCGGCGAGGTCCTGTGGAAACGTGCCGCCGTGTACCGCGAGATCCACCACGATCCGCGTCACGCCCGGCTCGGGCTCGCTGGCGAGCACGCTATCCAGGGGCTCAACGCCGAGCTCAGAGAGGCTCCCGCCGCCTTCCTTGAGCTTTACCGCCCGCGGCAGCAGGTCCTCGCCCACCAGCGCGCCCGAGGTGTCGGCCACGGCGTGGTAGCGGACGTCTATGCCGTGGCGCTCGCGCCACCGCTTGCGCTCTTCGAGCACGATCTGGGCCGTCGCCCGGCCGACGTGCCCGAGGCCGAGCTGCACCAGCTCAACGCGTCTCACGCTACCCCCTCTACCGAATACGATCCCTCGTCAGCGGTCTCGCCGTCCCCGCTCCGGATGCCCAGCAGGGAACCGTGCAGCGTTTCTAGCGCCGAGCGCGCATCATCTCCGTCCACAACGAAGAGCAGACCGTCAGAGCAGAGCCCGGCCCAACACACGGTGATCCCCCGTTTCCCGAGGACGGAGATCCCCGCCGAAAGCTCGTCGCATCCCGGGGAACCCACACAGACTACCGCCGCGTGACCGGCGGGTTCACGTTCTCCGTCCCCCGCGTGGAGCAGGTAGTCCACCCCGTAACCGCTGGAGCCCAGCATCCGGAAGACCGGTGTTTCGGGCACGCCGGACTCTCGCACGAGCGAGACCCCGCGTCTCAGTACCACCCCGCGGATACCGGAGCCCGGCTCACGGCTGCACACGCAGGTCCCGGCGCAGTTCCGGTTGAACGTGCTGCGGACCGTTACCTCTATCCCGGCGGCCCGGGCAGGCTCCATCGTCTTCGGGTGAAGCACCTTGGCCCCCAGGCCCGCCATCGAGGATGCCTCCCGGTACGAGAGCCGCGGCACGAGCCGGGCACCACCTACCAGCGCGGGATCCGCGTCGAGCACGCCGTCCACGTCAGAGCAGATCCAGACCTCCCGCGAGCCCAGCGCCGCCCCGAGCGCCGTCGCCGAGAGGTCCGAGCCGCCGCGCCCGAGCGTGGTCTGACCACCTTCCGGCGAGCGCCCGACGAAGCCCGGCACTACCGCGACCTCCCCGGCCTCCAGCAGCGGGACGACGTTTCCGGCGGCCCGCTCGCGGGTGCGCCCGGAGTCCACCTCGGCCTCGGCGTGGGCCGCATCCGTGGCAATCGGGTCGCCGGCGACGGCGGCGGGAGCGCCCGCGCTGGCTATGGCCCCGGCCAGGATACAGGCCGAGAGCCGCTCACCGTACACCGCGATCTCCGCCCTGCGGGCGCGGCGCGCCTCGGGGGTCTCGCCCCCGGAAGCTATGGCCTCCAGCAGGCCGCCGAGCAGCTCGTAGATCCGCTCCTCGACCGGCGGCAGGTGCTCCTCCGAGACCGCGTGGCGGGCGGCGGAGAGGTGGCGCTCGGCCAGCGTGCGGTGTAGCTCGGCCAGTGAGCCCTCGCGCGTCGCCCCGGTGGAGGTTCGGTCGTCACCGCCAGCGGTCGTCCCGGCGTAGCCGAGCAGGGTATCGGTGGTGCCGCTCATGGCGGAGACCACCACGACCACCGGACGGCCAAGGGCCTCGTCGGCCACCATGCGGGCGGCGCGGACGAACTCCGCTCCGCCGCCGACCGACGTGCCCCCGAACTTTATTACGAGGGGCTCCAGGGAGGGTTCCCGGCTACGCTGGCTCACTCTACGCTCACGCTCCATTTAGTGCATTGTCCAGATCGGAGAGGATGTCGTCGATGGACTCCAGGCCGACCGAGAGCCGGATGTAGTCGTCTGTCACCCCGGTAGTCGCCTGCTCGTCCACGGATAGCTGCTGGTGGGTGGTGGAGGCCGGGTGGATCACGAGGCTCTTGGCGTCGCCGATGTTCGCGAGCAGGCTGTGCAGCTCCAGCCGGTCTATGAACTTCTTGCCGGCCTCAAGGCCGCCCTCGATGCCGAAGCCCAGGATCGCGCCGTACATCCCGCCCCGGTGGTACTTCTTCGCCAGCTCGTGGGTCGGATGACTCGATAGACCGGGGTAGTTTACCCAGCTCACCTTCTCGTGGCCCTCCAGGAACTCCGCGACCTTCTGGCCGTTCCCGGAGTGGCGCTCCATGCGCAGCGGCAGCGTCTCCAGGCCCTGCAGGAAGAGGAAGCTGTTGAACGGGCTCACGACCGGACCGTAGTCCCGCATCATCTGCACCCGGGCCTTCATTATGTACGCCAGCTCCCCGAGCGCCGGGTAGAACTCCAGGCCGTGATACGAGGGGTCCGGCTCGGTGAACTCGGGGAAGTTTCCGTTATCCCAGGGGAAGGTGCCGCCGTCCACGATCACGCCGCCGATAGACGTGCCGTGGCCGCCCATGAACTTCGTCGCCGAGTGGACCACGACGTCCGCCCCGTGCGCCAGCGGGTTCACCAGGTACGGCGAGGGTATGGTGTTATCCACGATCAGCGGTATCCCGGCCTCGTGGGCGACCTCGGCGATGGCCTCTATGTCCAGCGTGTTCAGCGACGGGTTGCCGACCGTCTCCGCGTAGAGGGCCTTGGTCTTGTCCGTGATCTGGGCCCCGAAGCCCTCCGCGTCGGCCTCGGCGGCGAACTTTACGTTTATCCCGATCTTGGGCATCGTGTGGTGGAAGAGGTTGTAGGTGCCGCCGTAGAGCCCGGCGCTGGAGACGATCTCGTCTCCCGCTCCGGCGATGTTCAGGATCGCCAGCGTCTCCGCAGACTGCCCGCTGGCGGTCGCTAGAGCCCCGACGCCGCCTTCGAGGCTCGCCACGCGCTGCTCGAACACGTCGGTGGTCGGGTTCATCAGGCGCGTGTAGATGTTGCCCATCTCCGAGAGCGAGAAGAGGCTCGCGGCGTGATCGGTATCATGAAACACGTAGGAGGTGGACTGGTAGATCGGGACCGCCCGAGCCGTCGTCGTCGGATCGGGCTCCTGCCCGGCGTGCAGCGAGCGGGTCTCGAAGCCGTAGTTGTGAGCAGTCTTGTTTTCGTTGGTATCGGTCATGCTGTCTCCTCTAGCTCTCGTCGTCTTTATGTACGAATGGCCCGATTGCGGCGTCTAGCTCGTCCCAGTCCTTGAGGAACGCGTCGTGGCCGGAGTCGGAGTGTATCTCCCTGTAATGGGCGTCGGCCCCGGCCTCCTGGGCGACCTGGGCGGTCCTCCGTACCTCTCCGGGATAGAAAAGCCAGTCACTCGAGATGCCCACGAAAAGGGTCTCGGCGGAGATCCTGGCGTAAGCGTCCCCGGCGCGTCCGTACCCAGCAGCCACGTCGTACAGGTCCATCGCCCGGGTGAGGTACAGGTACGAGTTTGCGTCGAAGCGCCCCACGAGGTCCCGGCCCTGGTACTGCAGGTAGCTCTCGACCTCGAAGCGCCCGCCGAACTCGGGGTGTATCGCGGGCCGGCTCGCAGGCCGGCGGCCGAACCGCTCCCACTGCCCCTCCGGGCTCTGGTAGGTGACCATCCCGGCCATGCGAGCTATGGCGAGCCCTTCTTCGGGCTCGCGCCCGGTGCCGTAGTAGTCGCCGTCCTGCCAGTCCGGGTCGGCCATTATGGCGCGCCGCCCGAGCTCGCTCATGGCGAGGCCCTGGGGGCCGAGCGCCCCGGTCGCGGCGACGGGCACGGCCCGCTCCACGAAGTCCGGGTGGCTCACGGCCCATTCGAGCGCCTGCTGGCCGCCGATGGAGCCCCCGATCACGAGCGCCAGACGCTCCACCCCCAGGGCTTCGAGCACGAGCTTCTGGGCGCGGACCATGTCCCGGATGGTGACCACCGGGAAACGCATCCCGTAGGGCTCACCGGTGGCAGGGTCCTCGGAGGCGGGACCGGTAGAGCCGCCGCAGCCACCGAGCACGTTCACACAGACCATGAAGTAGCGGTCCGTATCCAGGGTGCGCCCGGGCCCGATCATGGCGTCCCACCAACCGCCACGCTTGTACCCCTCGGAGGGGCAGCCGGCGGCGTGGGAGTCGCCGGTGAGGGCGTGGGTGACGAGCACGGCGTTCGTGCCAGCCTTGTTTGGCTCGCCCCACGTCTCGTAGGCAAGGGTAACGTCTTCGAGGTTTCCGCCGAGCTCCGGCTCGAAGGAGCCTATAGAAAGGTAGCTCTTACCTGGACTGCTAGAGCACCCCCGCAGGATACTCCGAGCCGGAGCGTCGTTAGCCCCGGCCCCCAGGTCTGGTGTCATATTCGGTAGTAATGCAGCCTCCTCTCTTCCGCAAGGTGAACAGGTTTTCGCCAACGGCTCCGTTATTCAGTCATTCAGCCGGAGCCATCCTACGCGCAACCCGCTCGGTAGAAGAGGCCGTCTACGGCTCTTCCCACATCTTCCAGGGCGCTGCTCACGCCCTGCTGGACTTGGCACCTCGCGGCTATATGCCGCCGCCGGTTGCCGCGGTTTCTCGGGGCCAGTTCCCTCCGCCGCTCTCGATGCGAGTCCGCGCTAAGCCGGGATGCTAAAGCACCGGCCTCCCGCCGTCAAGATACGCGGGCGCTGCACAGACCCTATAAACAGCACCTGTACAGACCCGGGCCGCAGGGCTGTATAGTAAGCATACGCTGGTAATCCGAGAGACTTTTTCCGGGAGGTAACTTTCATGCGCATGAGCGGGATGTTCGGCCACACACTAAGAGGCAACCCATCCGAGGCGGAGACCGAGGGGCACCGGCTACTCGTGCGGGCCGGCTTCATGCGCCAGCTCGCGAGCGGAATCTTCTCCTACCTCCCGCTCGCCCACCGGGCGCTCGGCAAGGTGGAAGGGATAGTGCGGGAGGAGATGGACCGTATCGGTGGCCAGGAGATGAAGATGCCCGTCGTACACCCGGCCGACCTGTGGCAGGAGACCGGCCGGTGGTACCAGATCGGCTCGGAGCTAGGCCGGTTCAAGGACAAGAACGACCGCGACATGGTGCTCGCCATGACCCACGAGGAGGTCGTTGCGGACCTCATCCGGCGGGAGATCTCCTCCTACCGCCAGCTACCGGCGTTTATATACCAGATCCAGACCAAGTGGCGCGACGACCCCCGCCCCCGCTCCGGCCTCATCCGGGCGCGCGAGTTCACGATGAAGGACGCCTACAGCCTCGACGCCGACGAGGAGGGCCTGGACCGTCGGTACCGGGCCGGCTACTCCGCGTACTTCAACGTCTTCCACCGCTGCGGCCTGCCATCCGTCGCCGTGGACTCGGACGTCGGCATGATGGGCGGCACCCAGGCCCACGAGTTCATGTACCTCTCCCCGATAGGCGAGGACACGCTAATCCTCTGCGACAACTGCGGCTACACGGCGAATCGCCAGATCTCAGGTCTAGCAAAACCCGCCGCCGAAAGGGAAGACGAGAAGCCGCTTGAGAAGGTCGAGACACCCGGCACCGACACCATCCTCTCGCTCGCGAAGTATCTCGGCGTACCGACCTCGAAGACCGCAAAGGCCATCTTCGCCGTCGCGAGCTTCGAGAACGCCGGGGAGGGAGAGTCCGAGCGGTTCGTGATCGCGGTTGTGCGGGGCGACATGGACTACAACGACACCAAGCTCCTAAACGCCGTCGGGGCAGACGACCTGCGCCCGGCGCGGGAGGAGGAGATCCGGGCCGCCGGGGCCGAGCCGGGCTACGGTTCCCCCATCGGCGCGAAGGCGCTCGTGGTGGCGGACGACGCGATTGCGGACTCCCCGAACCTCGTCGCCGGGGCGAACGAGCCCGGCTACCACTACACGAACGTGAACCTCAGTCGCGACTTCGAGGCCGACGTGGTGACCGACATCGCGGTGGCGGAGGCGGGCTCGGGCTGCCCGGCGTGTGGCGAGCCGGTGCGGGCCGAGCGCGGCGTGGAGGTCGGGAACATCTTCAAGCTCGGCACCAAGTACACCGAGGCCCTCGGGGCGAGCTTTTTGGACGCGGAGGGCGTGTCGAAGCCCGTGATCATGGGCTCCTACGGCATCGGGATCGGGCGGCTCCTGAACTGTGTCGCCGAGGAGCACCGGGATGATGACGGCCTGATCTGGCCCGTCTCCATCGCCCCCTACCAGGTCCACCTCATCGCCTCCGAGCAGACCGCCACACGGGCCGCCGAGCTGTACGAGACCCTATCCGAAGCCGGTTTCGAGGTGCTCTACGATGACCGGGAGGAGTCGCTCGGGCCGAAGTTCAAGGACGCCGACCTCATAGGTCTTCCCTTGCGGCTCACGCTCACCCCACGCTCGCTGGAGAACGGCGGCGTCGAGCTCAAGGAGCGCGAAAGCGGCGAGACCGAGGTGGCCGCGTTCGAGGAGGTGAGCGAGAGGGTCGGGGAGCGTCTCTCCGCGCTCCGGGAAAAGCTGGACCGCTCGGTCGTGGAGGTGCCGTTCGGCGAGCAGCCCGCGAGCTGGCTCACATAAGGCTTGCCCAAGGCTCACGTACGAATCCAGGTACGGGCTCATACGGTAGCCCGGAGCCTTGAAACGCGGGCCGATATGCCCGAGTATTCTCGGCGTTCCCGGCGGCGCGAGCGGGGCCCGCACGTGGAGGGTGTGCAGGGCGCGCAACCCGATGCCCGTGATCCCGTATTACACCGGTGTATCCAGAGGACCGGAGGGGTGAGTCCGGACACCGGCACCGTATAGCGGCGCTTTCCCGCCGCCCGCGCCTCCGGTCAGAGGCGGGAACCCGGTTGAAACCAGGGCCTCCCGAAAGGTAGTTAAAAGGCAGAGCAAAAGAGCAGAGCGGACGGACTGACACGATGCACAAGCAAAACAAGCGCGGCCTCCTGCTCACGCTGGCGTTTCTCTCGGTCGTGCCCGCGGCCGCCCACCTCGCCTACTCCTGGATGGGCTTCAGCCCGACCGACGACGGCTTCACCCTGGCGTACAGCCGACGCCTGCTGGAGGGACAGGTGCCGCACCTGGACTTCATCATCATCCGCCCCCCACTCTCTCCCCTGCTACACGCGCCTTTCGTCCTCCTCGGCGGGGAGTACATGTACTGGATCTCACGCCTCTTCGTGTGGTTCGAGTTCGCCGTCATGGCCTGGGCCTGGGTAAGCGCCGCCGGACACGTCTTCGAACGCGCCTCCGGCCGATCCTTCGGGGCCACCGTCAAGGTGCTACTCGGTCTCGTGGCCTTCGCCGCCTCGGCCCAGCACTTCGTCATAACGGCCTGGCACACCATAGACGGCCTCTTTCTGGCCTCTATCGGGGCGTGGCTGCTCGTCTCCCGCCAGGGCTCGGGAGGTAGAGCGCCCGGCTATCTGGGCTATCTGGGATACCTGCTGATCGGGGCCGCCTATCTGGTGAAGCAGAGCTTTATCTTCATGCCGCCGCTTTTCCTGCTCGCGCTCGGGGACTGGCGCAGGGCCCGGTACTGGATAGCCTCCGCGATACCCGGGCTCCTGTACTTGGCCTACCTCCTCGCGACCGGCGCGCTGCCGGACGCCTTCGAGCAGCTAACCTCCCAGACCAGCGTGGTATCGGCGGGTGTGATCAGCTACCTCAACTACGCCGTCGTCCTGGGCCTGATAATCGGGGCGGCCTCGACGCTGCTGATAGTGGCGGGACACAGGCTGCCGGGGCGGGGTGGCGACGCCGGGAGCCCGCGCCTGCCGGAGACTGCCGGGGCGCTCGCCTTGGCCGGACTCCCCATAGGCGTCACGGCGGTCGGGATGGTTCTGGACAGCCTCTCCACCATAGCCTTCGGCATCTTCGGCATGCTGCTCGGGGTGGTCGTCGTAACGCTCGGCCCGGCGCTCTACCGGGGAGGCTGGCGGCTAAGAGAGAACGTAGACCCCGCGCGCCTGGCGATACTCGCCCTGATCCTGGGCTGGAGCAGCTCCCTGTCCTTCGGGTATAACACCCCGTCGCTCGCCCTGGGGCCGATGATCGTCGCGCTCGCGGCGTTCGCCTACCCGACACTCGTCCCCGCTCCCCATCGCGGGGGAGCGGCCTCTCACGCGTCGCGCTCGCGGTTGGCGCGGGGCCTGCTGATCGCCGTCGCCCTCGCGCTGGTCATCAGCTTCGGGTGGAGCAGGACCTACTACATCTACCGTCAACCCTCCGCCGGAGAGCTAACGAAGCCGGCGGGTGAGGTGCTACCCGGAGGACGGCTCATCTACACGGACGGGCCAACCCACGAGTTCCTGAGGGAGATCCGGGAGGGACGCCGCATGGCCGAGCGGCGGGGCAAGGAGTACGCAATAGTCCCGCAGGCCGCGGGATACTGGCCGCAGGCCGAGCAGCCCAACCCCCTGCCCATAGACTGGCCCTGGTCCGTCGAGCTCGCCACGCCGGAGCTTAGAGACCGCGTAAAGGACGACCTCGAGGCCGGACGCGGAGAGACGATAGTCCTGGCCCAGAAGGTGGACGCCTTCGAGCTGTCGTTCGGCCCGGAGCCCGCGACGGGCGAGATGTACGAGGTGCTGCGCTACGTCCGCGAAAACTGGGAGAAGACCGGCGAGACCAGGTACTTCGAGATCTACGAGTAGAGAGCCCCCAGCGCCCTCCCCATCACCTCACACCACCCGCGGCTTACGCTCGCCGCCGGGCTCGGCGTCGCCCACGGGTCTGCGACTCCAGAAGGTCGCCAGCGCCGGGCCGGAGACATTGTGCCACACGCTGAACACGGCCCCCGGAAGCGCCGCGACCGGCCCGAAGTAGGTCGTGGCGAGCGCGGCGGCGAGCCCGGAGTTCTGCATCCCGACCTCTACCACCATCGCCCGCCGCTGAGACGGAGTTATCTTCAAGGCGCTCGCCACCCCGTAGCCGAGAGCGTAGCCCGAGAGGTTGTGGAGCACCACGACCAGCAGCACCAGCGGACCTACGGTCAAGAGGCTCCCCGAGCTGGCCGCCACGACCGCAGCCACGATCACCACTATCGCCACCACAGAGACCAGCGGCAGCACGGGACGTACCCGCCGCACCACGCCCCCGAACAAGGTGTTCACCGCAACCCCGGCCGCCACCGGCAGGAGCACGATCTGCACTATGGACCAGAACAGCCCCGCCGCATCCACCGGCAGCCAGGTCCCCGTTAGGAGGAGCATCAAGAGCGGCGTCAGCAGTGGCGCGAGCACGGTGGATACCGCCGTCATGGAGACCGATAGCGAGACGTCGCCGCGCGCCAGGTAGGTGATGACGTTCGAAGCCGTCCCGCCCGGACAGCAGCCGAGCAATATCACGCCCGCCGCAAGCTCTGGCGGCAGCCGCAGCGCAAGCGCCAGCAAGAACGCGACGATAGGCATGATCGTGAACTGCCCCGCCACCCCGATAGCCACCCCCGCCGGACGCCGGAAGACCCGCGCGAAGTCCGAGGTCGTGAGCGTCAGCCCCATCCCGAACATCACGAGCCCGAGCAGCGGCGCAATGTATCCCGTAAGCGCCGCCAGCGGCGACACGAAGAAGCCAACGGCCGCGCCCAACACCACCCAGAGCGCGAAGTATTTACCCGCTATGTCGCCAACCCGCTCAACTACCGCCATGGCCCTCCTCCCGGCTCTCCCACCACCCTACGGCGTCCGGCAAGCATACACTTTGAGGGGTTTGAGAAGGTGGATCGGAGTCCAGGGCTACTCCGGCCAGACCCCCTGCTCCTCGCGCTCGACGTGGTATCCGGCGTTCTGCAGATGCTCCACCACGTCGTCGCCGTGTCCCCCGTCCCGGACCTCAAGAACTAGCTCGAGCCCGACCTTTCCCAGCGGCGCGAGCCATACGGCGCGGCGGTGGAAGATGTCCACGACGTTCGCCCCGGCCTCGGCGACGGAGTCTATGAGCGGGGACAACGAGCCGGAGCGGTCGAGCACGGAGAGCCGGAGCAGCAGGTAGCGTCCCTGACGTACCATGACCTGCTCTATAACGCGCGAGAGCAGGTCCCCGTCAATGTTGCCGCCGCAGAGGACGGTGCAGACGGTGTCCGAGGCACCGACCGCCACCTTCCCCGACAGCAGCGCAGCCGCGCCGGCCGCGCCGGCTCCCTCGACCACCAGGCGGTTACGCTGGGCGCAGTGGGCGATGGCGCGGGCGATCTCATCGTCCGTGACCTCGACGACCTCGTCCACCAGATCGCGGATAATCGGCAGCGTCAGCCCGCCGGGACGCTTGACCGCGATGCCGTCCGCGATGGTCTGTGAGCCAGCCGCCGCAACGGGCTCTCCGCGCTGCAGCGACGGCCCGACGGACGAGAAACCTTCCGCCTGAACCCCGACCACCCTCACGCCGGGCACGAGAGCCTTGAGCGCCGTGGCGATGCCGGAGATCAGACCCCCACCACCTATCGGCACCACTGCCACCGAGACTCCGGGCAGAGACTCCGCTATCTCGAGACCCACCGTGCCCTGACCGGAGATCACCCGCTCGTCGTCGAAGGCGTGTACGGAGGTGTAACCGTGCTCCAGCCGCAGCTCCTCGGCCTTGAGGGCGGCGTCGTCAAAGGTGTCTCCTTCGAGCACCACCTCAGCGCCAAGCTCGCGAGTAGCCACGACCTTGGTGAGCGGCGCGAACCCCGGCATGACGATGGTTGCCCGCGCCCCGAGCAGCCTCGCGGCCAGCGCCACCCCCTGGGCGTGGTTTCCGGCTGAGGGTGAGATCACGCCGCGCTCCCGCTCCTCTTCCGAGAGGCTGCGCAGCTTGTTGTACGCGCCCCGGATCTTGAACGACCCGCTACGCTGCAACGACTCGGCCTTGAGGTAGACACCCGCCCCAAACCGCCGAGACAGATCCTCGTCGACCAAGAGCGGCGTCTCGTTCACGATTCCCCGCTGAGCCTCGGCCGCTTCACGTATCCCGGTCAGATCTACGGTCACGGCTAACTCCGGGCGGGCTCTATGACCTCGCGTCCCACGTATGGGACCAGAGCCTCGGGGATGGCGACCGAGCCGTCCTCGCGCTGGTAGTTCTCCAGGATGGCTATGAGCGCGCGGCTGATGGCTATCGCGGTGCCGTTCAGGGTGTGGGCGAGCTGCGGACGGCCTTCGCCCTCGCGGTAGCGGATCTTGAGCCGGCGGGCCTGGTAGTCGGTGGTGTTCGAGGTGGAGGTGATCTCGCCGAAATCACCGCGTCCGGGCATCCAGGCTTCGAGGTCGTACTTGCGGTACGCCGCGCCGCCGAGGTCACCGGTGCAGATGTCTACCACCCGGAACGGAATGCCGAGCCCGGAGAAGATCTCCTCCTCTACGGCGACCATCTCCTCGTGCAGGCTCTCGGACTGCTCCGGCGTGGCGAAGGCGAACATCTCGACCTTGGTGAACTGGTGGACCCGGTACAGCCCGCGGCTGGCCCGCCCGTGGGAGCCCGCCTCGGTGCGGAAGCAGTGGGATACCCCGGCGTAGCGCAAGGGCAGGTCGTCGGCGGGCAGGATCTCGTCGGCGAGCGAGCCGGCGAGCGTGATCTCGGCCGTGGCGATCATGGAGAGGTCGGTGTCCTCGACGGAGTAGATCTGGGTCTCCTCCCCGCGCGGGATGAACCCGGTGCCCGTGAGCATCTCGTCGCGGGCGAGGTCCGGCGTGGTCGTGGGCTCGTATCCGCGTTGCATGAGGATGTCCAGCGCATACCGGATCAGGCCGAGCTCCAGCAGGACGGCGTCGCCGCGCAGAAAGTAGAACTTGCTCCCGGCGACCCTGGCCCCGGCGTCGAAGTCTATGATTCCCAGGGTCTCACCGAGCTCGACGTGGTCCTTCGCCTCGAAATTGAACGTAGTGGGCTCGCCGCTGCGCCGGATCTCGACGTTCTCCGTGTCGTCCTTGCCGATTGGCGAGTCGGGGTGGGTCGTGTTCGGGATCTTGAGCTGCTCGTCGCGCAGCCTCTCCTCGACCTCGCGCAGCTCGGCCTCCTTCGCGGGCACGTCCTGCTTCAGCGCCTTGGACTCTTCGATGAGCCGCTGCCGCTCCTCTTCATCGGAAGCTCCCTTGACGCTCTTGGCGAGCGCGTTCTGGCGCTGCTTGAGATCGTTGACCTCCTGTATGAGCGCCGAGCGCCGGTCGGAGAGCTCTACCACCAGCCCCACGTCGGCCTCCACTCCGCGATTGCGGCAGTTCTCCGCCACCGCCTCGGGGTTCTCCCGGATGAACTTGAGATCCAGCATTTCGTCTCCGTTTCACTGCGGTCTAAGATATTCCAATGCGTTCTGGCGCCCCGGTCCTGTTGGACGTAACCTGGCACGGCTCGCGATGCCCGAATCCTATCCGCTGCCGGCCCCGCTAGCCAGAGGGAGAGCGCAGCTCTCTCAGAGCCCGCTCCTCGGTGCGGATACGGACGTACAGGAAGGCCGCGTTCAGAAGGGTGAAGACGAGCGCCGTGACCCACGCGCCGAATATCAGGGGGAAGGCCGCGACCTCCACCACGACGACCAGGTAGTTCGGATGCGAGAGATAACGGTACGACCCGCTCCGCAGCCGCCGGGCTCCGGGTACCACCAGCACGCGCACGTTCCAGCTCCTCCCGAGCGAGAGGATCGCCCAGTAGCGCAGGGGCTGCACGAGCAGGAAAGCCGCCAGCGGCACGTACCACAGCGCCGGTATCTCCGGCCCGCGCAGCGCGCCCTCCAGGAGCGTGGAGCCCAGCCACAGGGCGTGCAGCGCGACCATGACCGGGTAGTGGCCGCGGCCGTACTCTACCGCGCCCTGGTCCCGCGCCCGCCGCTCGTTGCGCCGCGACAGCCGCAGCTCCAGCAGGCGCTGCGCCGCCAGGAGGGCCACGCCCGCCAGGAGTAGCCCCGCCACGGGGCCTCAGAGCCTGAACAGGACGTGCTCGGCGGAGAACCCCGGACCCATCGCCGAGAGTATCCCGGCCTCCCCGGCGGCGTAATCCCCCTGCCGCAGCAGCCGTTCGAGGATGAACAGCACGGTAACGCTGGACATATTGCCGCAGTCCCGGAGGATGCCGCGCGACTCCGCGAGGCTGTCCGCCGGGAGATCCAGCACCTCCTCGAAGGCGTCGAGCACCTTGGCGCCGCCGGGATGCAGGACGAAGCGGCGCAGCTCGCCGAAAGCCACGCCGTTCGCCTCGCAGGCGGCCTCGACGTTCTCCCGCATCCTGCCCAGCACTATCTCCGGCACGCTGCGGGAGAGCCGGACCTTGAGGCCGGTCTCCACGAGCTCCCAGCCCATGACATCCTCCGTGCCGGACCACAGCGTGCTGTAGTCTCCGAGTAGCTCCGGCGTCCCGGAGCCATTCTCCCTTGCCCCGCCGGCCCCGAGCACCACGGCGGCGGCCCCGTCGCCGAAGAGGCTCATCGAGACGAGGTTGCTCTTGGAGAGGTCGCCGCGCTGCAGGGTGAGGCTGGAGGACTCGGCCCCGACCAGCAGGACGAGCTTTCCGGGGTGGAGCCGGGCGTGGTCGGCGGCCCGGGCGAGAGCGGCGGCACCGGCGGCGCAGCCAAGGCCCCAGATCGGCACCCGCCGCGTGTGCTCCGAGAGCCCGAGGCGCAGGATCAGCTTAGAGTCCAGCGACGGCGTCGAGACACCACTCGTGGAGAAGAAGAAGATCGCCCCTATATCCTCCGGCGAGGCTCCGGCGCGCTGCATTGCCTCCCGGGCGGCTTTCTCGGAGAGGTCCAGCGCGTACTTGACGTACAGCGCGTTCTTCTCCGGGAAAGAGTGCTCCTCGTGAAACCACTCCAGCGGCGCGCAGAAGTACCGGGTCTGTACCCCGGAGTTATCGAAGACGGGCATCAGACGCTCCACATTGCGCCCGGAGAACATCCGCCGGGCGAAGTCCTTGATCTCCTCCTGCCCGGCTCTGTACGGCGGCAGCGCCGTCGCCACAGAGAGCACCGACGGGTTGGCGTAGCCGGCGCCGGGTATGGCCTCCACTACGCCTCCCCCGTCATAACCACCATAATCGTCGTGGCCCGAATCCACGGGCACGTTACCGGCTGTGTCGACGTGGTCCCCGCCACCAGATCCAAAACCGCTCCAAACCTCGCCTCCAGGAGTTAGACCCCGTGTCTAACGCGATATCCCGCCACCGGCCGTAATCGCGTACCCCTACGATAGCGCGAATCCGGCCGCGTACAGGACGAGCGCCGCGCTCGCCAGACCGGCGTGGCCCGGCGTCCCGGCCCGGACCCGGGGCAGCACCGAGAAGACCCCGAGCACCCCGAGCAGCGGCCACAGCCGCGCTTCCCCGCCTACCAGCGCGCCGAGCGTGGCCGCCCCGGCGGAGACGAAAGCCGCGAAGAACAGCGCGTGGTGCAGCCACTTGAAAGGGCTACTGTCCACGACCCGGAGCTGCACCAGAATACCCAGGACGAAATTCGCCGCAAAGAAGGCCACGGCAAGGTGGAAGATCAGGTTACTACGGCTCCCTCCCCGTACGGATCGTCACGGATTCGACTCCTCGCTTCTCTTTGCCTCTCTGTTTCTCTAGGCTCGTTTTTCGCGCCATACGCGCCAGCGCCATACGCGCCATACTCTGTCTACTCAGGATAGCAGCCGGCCGGGGATGCGGAGCGGCGGCGTCCGGCAACGGCTCCCCGGAGTGGTGCTAAGATTCGGGCTTGTAGGTCCCCGCAAACGGGTAAGTAGGGCTCGTGCGGGACCGGTGCAGGCGACGGAGTGCTCTCTGGAGGGCGAATGGAGGAGGCCGCGGCATACGTAACGGGGATCGGGATCGTCAGCCCCATCGGGGTCGGGCGCAAGGCGTTCTGGAGCTCGCTGCTGGCGAACGAGAGCGGCATGGGGCCCATAACCCACTTTGACCCGGAAGGCTTCGACGTAAAGATAGCCGCCGAGTGTAACGGCTTCGATCCCAGGGACTTCATGGACCGGAAGGTGATTCCCCGCCTCGACCGCTTCGCCCAGATGGGGCTCGCCTCGACCAGGATGGCCCTCGACGACGCTGGAGCCTGGGAGACCTTGGAGGGAGAGCCCGAGCGCACCGGCCTCGTCATGGGCTCCGGGCTCGGCGGGGTCGCCACCATAGAACAGACCCAGGCGACTCTGGACGAGAAGGGTCCCGGCAGGGTAAACCCGTTCGCGGTGACCAAGATCATGCCGAACTCCGCCGCCGCGAACATCGGGATCCAGCTCGGCGTTCAGGGCCCCTCCACCGCCGGGGCGCTCGCCTGTAGCTGCGGCACGGACTCCGTCGGGCTGGGGTACGACCTGATCCGGCGCGGAGACGCCGACATGGTGATCTGCGGCGCCACAGAGGCGACCATCGCCCCGGTTATCGTGGCGGGCTTTATCGCGATGAAGGCGATGAGCCGCCGCAACGACGCCCCCGAGGAGGCCTGCCGGCCTTACGACGCGGACCACGCGGGCTTCGTCATAGCCGAGGGCGCGGCGGTCATGATCTTAGAGAGCGCGGAGTCCGTCGCCCGCCGGGGAGCCGAGCCCTACGCAAAGATCACCGGCGTCGGCCGCACCACCGACGCCTACCACCCAAACGACCCGGACCCCGAAGGCAAGGGCGTGTTGCGCTCCATGCAGCTCGCGCTGGAGGAGGCCGGGGTCGCCGGCGAGCGCGTCGGCTACATAAACCCCCACGGCACCGGTACCCTCGCCGGAGACGGGCCGGAATCGCGGGCGATGGAGGCGATCAACCCGGCCGTAAAGGTGTCCGGCACCAAGTCCACCCTCGGGCACTCGCTCGGGGCCAGCGGGGCGATAGAGGCCGCCATCTGCGCCCTGGCGATAGGTGAACAGACGGTGCCCCCCATGCGCAACCACGAGACCCTGGCGGAGGGCTGCGCCGACCTCGACTACGTCGTCGGCGAGCCCCGCGACGCGCCGGACCTCGAAGCCGCCATCTGCGAGAACCTCGGCGTCGGCGGCCACAACGCCTCCGTGGTCTTCGAGCGAGTGTAGACGAGTTGGTAGAGACCAACGACTACTCGGCTCTACCGGGAGACCTCCCGATCCCGGAGGACGACGGCGCCTGCGACCACCTGCCAGGCGGGCGTCTGCCGGATCTCGCTCTCACCGCGACCGACGATTCCGCCGTAAATCCCGCCGCCTTGGCCGGCCTGACGGTCATCTACTGCTACCCGATGACTGGCCGTCCCGGAGAAGCACTGCCGGACGGCTGGGACGCGACGCCGGGTGCGAGAGGCTGCACGCCGCAGTCCTGCGCCTTCCGCGACCATCACACCGAGCTCCGTGGGCTTGGGACGCGGGTCTTCGGCCTGAGTACTCAAAGCACCCCCTACCAACGAGAGGCCGCAGAGCGACTCGGGCTGCCGTATCCGCTCTTGAGCGACGCGGAGCTCCGGTTCACCCAGGGTCTGGGGCTACCCACCTTCGAGGCTGGAGGGATGACCCTGATCCGGCGTCTCACCCTCGTGGTCCGCGACGGCCTCGTCGAGAAGGTCTTCTACCCCGTATTTCCGCCGGACGCCAATGCCGGAGAGGTCGCGGAGTGGCTCAGAGACAACGAACCTGCATAGCGCACTTATAGGAGTCATAGGAGTCGTCATGACGAACATCTCAAAAACCACGGATATAGAGCGCCGCCTGCGGGAGCTTGAGGAGATAGTAGCCCCGTACGGCAGCGCGCTGGTCGCGTTCTCCGGCGGGGTTGACTCCTCGCTCGCCCTAGCAGTCGCGGCCCGCGCTCTGCCCTCCGGCAAGGTACTCGCCGTCACCTCGAACAACGAGACCTACCTGCCCTCCGAGCTGGAACCGGCGGAGGAGTTCGTCGCTTCTCTAGGGGTCGAGCATCTGGTCGTGGACACCCGGGAGCTGGATAATCCGGACTACGCCTCTAACCCCACGAACCGCTGCTACTTCTGCAAGAGCACGCTGTACTCGGACCTCGAGCGGCTGGCGTCGGAGCGCGGGTATGGCTGCGTGGTGGACGGGGCAAACGCCGACGACGAGAGCGACTACCGGCCCGGACGGGCGGCGGCGAAGGAGCTCTCGGTAGTCTCGCCGCTCTCCGAGGCCAGTCTTTCCAAGGAGGAAGTACGGGAGATCTCCCGTTACCTCGACCTCCCGATGTGGGACAAACCGGCGCTGGCGTGTCTGTCGAGCCGGTTCCCGTACGGGGAGGAGATCACACCGGAGAAGCTCGCCCAGGTTACCCGGGCCGAGGAGTTTATGCGCGAGAAAGGCTATCAGCAAGTACGGGTCAGGCACCACGGCGACCTCGCCCGGCTGGAGGTCGGGCCCGAGGAGCTTGAGCGGGCCTTCGCCGAACGGGAGGAGATCGCGGCGGAGCTTACGGAGGCTGGATTTCTGTACGTCACCCTGGATCTCGCCGGGTACCGCTCGGGCAGCCTGAACGCCGCGCTGGACAAGAGCGAGCAGAAGGCGAAAGACAAGGGCAGGAAGTCCCTGCCGGTGATCGGTTAGCCATGCTGGGAGTTTTGGCGGCCGTCGAGTTCGATCTGCTCTTTTTCATAACCATCGCGGCGGTGCTGATCGGCCTCGTGGGGAGCGTAGTGCCCGGGGTACCGGGGGTGCCTTTGATCTTCGTAGCCACGCTCGTCTACTCCTACTTCACCGACTTCGCGAACGTCGGCACGTGGGTGCTCGTGCTGCTCGGGGTATTCGCCGCGCTCGCGTTCGTCGCGGACCTTCTGGGCACCGTCTACGGTGCCCGCAGGTTCGGGGCCAGCGGATACGGCACGATAGGCGGCGCCGTCGGCGGCCTCGTCGGGACCCTGCTCGGGGCGCTGGTCTTCGGCGTCGGGGCGGTGTTCGGCCTGATCCTGGGCTCCGTCGCCGGGGTGTTCGCCGGAGAGTACCTGAAGCGTAACCGCAGTAATGCCGCCGGCGGCCCGGATTCAGACACGGGCCCCAGGGTCGAGAGGGCGTCCGAGCAGGGCTCTGACTGGGGCCGCATCTCACGCGCCGCGGGCGGCGTCTTCGTGGGGTACCTGATCTCGGCCGTCGCCCAGGGCGCGCTGGCGCTGGCGAGCGTGGCGGTGTTCGCGCTGGCCCTGATCTTCTGACCGTCTAGAACTTCCTAGAGCTTCCAGCCTCTTCGCATCGGCTCTGCTCGACTCCGCCCGGCTGTACATCCGGTCATGTGCGGTAGAATGCGAGCCTGCCAGAGGGCGGTCCCGTCAACATCGGGCAGCGTCGGTTCGAGTCGTATCGTCCGGCATCCCTCATATTCCCCATACTTTGACCACCGCCCGCGTGTCCCGCCGGAGCCAGAGGGCCGGCGCGGACATCCCTCAGGAGAGCTCATGGACTACACCGGTTACCGTAACATCGCCATAATCTCGCACGTCGACCACGGCAAGACTACCCTCGTGGACGGCATGCTGCGTCAGACCCTGGAGCCGGTACACGGCAGGGAGCTGAAGGAGCGCGTCATGGACAGCGACACGCTCGAACAGGAGCGTGGCATAACCATCCTGGCCAAGAATACCGCCGTGGAGTACGAGGGTGTCAAGATCAACATCGTCGACACCCCCGGCCACGCGGACTTCGGCGGCGAGGTCGAGCGGGTGCTGGGCATGGTGGACGGCTGCCTGCTCCTGGTGGACGCCGTGGACGGGCCGATGCCCCAGACCCGCTTCGTGCTCGGCAAGGCGCTGGAGCTCGGCCTCAAGCCCATGGTCGTGATCAACAAGATAGACCGCCCGGAGGCCCGCCCGGACGAGGCGGTGGACCTGACCTTCGACCTCATGGCCGACCTCGGGGCTTCGGAGGAGCAGCTCGACTTTCCGGTGATCTACGCCGTCGCCCGCGAGGGCCGGGCCTTCATGGACCCGGACTCCCCCAGAGACGACCTGCGGGAGCTTTTCGAGGCGGTGCTGCGGGAGATCCCGGCGCCGGAGGTAGACCTCGACGCGCCGTTCCAAATGCTGGTGACGAGCTTCGACTACTCGGAGTATCTGGGGCGCATCGTCGTGGGCCGCATAAGACGCGGCAGCGTCTCGCGCGGGGAGTCCGTGTCCCTGATCCGCAAGGACGGGTCCGTCGGCCGCTCGCGGGTGGCCCAGACCTTTACCCACCTCGGGCTGCAGCGCACGGAGGCCCAGTCGGTGGGCGCGGGAGACATCGTGGCGCTCTCGGGGCTGGAGGACGCCGGCATCGGCGAGACCATCGCCGACCCCGACGCGCCGGAGGCTCTGCCCGCGATCTCGGTGGACGAGCCGACGGTGAGCATGGTCTTCTCGCCGAACACGAGCCCCTTCGCGGGCAAGGAGGGCCGCTACGTCACCTCGCGCCACCTGGAGGACCGCCTCAGACGCGAGGCCCAGACCAACGTCTCGCTCGTGGTCGAGGAGATAACGCCCGAAGAGTTCAAGGTCTCCGGGCGGGGCCAGCTACATCTATCCGTCCTGCTGGAGAACATGCGCCGCGAGGGCTACGAGGTGCAGGTCGCCGGCCCACAGGTAATCCGGCGCGAGGTGGACGGCAAGGTGCAGGAGCCCGTCGAGCACCTGGTAATAGACGTGCCCTCGGATTACGCCTCGGCCGTGATCGGGGTGCTCTCCGGACGCAAGGGTCAGATGGTGCAGATGGAGCCGCAGGGGGACCGCACCCGGGTAGAGTTCAGGATACCCTCCCGCGCGCTGCTCGGCTTCCGGACGCAGTTCCTGTCCATGACGGGGGGCGAGGGGATAATGAGCCACGTCTTCGACGGCTACGAGCCGTGGTCGGGGGACCTCAGGACGCGCAATAACGGCAGCCTGGTCGCGACGGAGCGGGGACCGGCCTTCGCGTACTCTATCTCCAAGCTCCAGGAGCGCGGCGTGTTCTTTATCGAGCCGGGCACGGAGGTGTACGGCGGCATGATCGTGGGCGAGAACGGCCGTGAGAACGACCTGGACGTGAACGTGTGCAAGAACAAGAAGCTCACCAACGTCCGCTCCGCCGGGGCCGACGACTCTCTGAACCTCACCCCGCCGCGCCGCCTGAGCCTCGAAGACGCCCTGGAGTACATCGCCGACGACGAGCTGGTCGAGATCACGCCGAAGTCCATCCGGCTGCGCAAGAAGACGCTAGAGCCCGGCATGAGGGCCAAGAAGTAGCGCCGATACCCCTCGCTGGGCGGGGCGTTCTGTAAGAGCTGCTAGGAGCGGCTCCCCACGCCCTCCCGGTCGTTCTCTCTGGGCGGCGTGAAGCCTGCGCCGGTGCCGTCCTTGACCTTGACCCTGTCCTCCCAGGGCAGCCGGTACTCGCCAGCGGCGAGGTCGCGCATGTAGGTGTAGGGGCAGTCGTTCATCCCGCCTTCCACGGCGACGAAGCCCCGGTGCCCTAGCTGGTAGATGTTGTTCTCCACGCCCCAGTTCTCGCGGGCCTCGTCCGCACGGGAGGGCACTATCTCCGCCGTCACCACCTCGCCGGGGATCTCGCTGCCGCGGGCCGTGATCGAGCCCTCATAGTCGCAGACCATGCCCTCGCCCATGGAGCGCCCGAGCTCGTCCTCTCCGGCCATGCACACCGAAGCGGTATACATCAGGTTGGTAAAGGCGTTTGCCTCGTTGGTGATCCGCCAGGCGTTGCGGATCGGGATGGTATAGCCAGCGGTGCGCAGCGCGACGTTCGCCCCCTGATAGGCGGCCTCGCGGGCGACCTCGGGGAACATGCCGTCGTGACAGATCAGGAGCGAGAGCTTCGAGCCCGCCGGCCCGTCGCACACCGCGAGCCCCATATCGCCCGGCTCCCAGGGCTCGGCGGGCACCCAGGGGTGGAGCTTGCGCTGGTAAAGCGCGATCTCCCCTTCCGAGTCCACGATGATGCCGCTGTTCCACGGCGCGCCGTCCGGAATATCGGTGTTCTCTTCCATGATCGAGAAGCAGCCCCACACCTCCTGCTCGCGACAGACCTCCTTGAAGGCCGCGACCTCCGGCCCGTCGAGGCTCACCATCAGCTCCGGGGAAGTATCCATGGAGAGGCCGTGCAGGGCGTACTCGGGGAAGACTATGAGATCCGTGGTGGACATGTAAGCCTTCGTCCGCCGGACCGTCTCGCAGATACGCTCCGTCTGGGCCGCGAGATCCTCCGGGGTCTCTATGACCCGGCGCTGGAACTGGACCAGCGCCACGACCATCCCGTCCGGGCTCTTGTTGAACCCTCCGAGGTTCGTGCTCATCTTCTACCCCTCATCTCTCACTGCAGCTTTTCCGCTATATACCGCAGGGCCGGCGAGGCCCAAACAAAGCCCAAAGAGTCTCTACGTTCTGTTTAGACTCTGCCAGTAGCTGTAGACTTCGAGGCCGCCTTCGGCGGGCGTGTGCTGCATCGGGAGTCGTCTGTCCTGGGGCTCTTTCTGGAACTCGTCGTAGAAGTTATCGAACTCGAAGTACTTCTGGTCGTCGGTGTAGTAGCGGCCCTCTTCCTCGCGGGTAACGAGATACGCGACCAGGTCCGGGCTCGCGTAGTACAGGGCTCCCAGGCACATCGGGCACGGATGGGCCATCACGTAGATCTCGTACCCCTCGAGGTTCGGCGAGCCGAGCCTCTGGCAGGCCTCCCTTATGGCTACCACCTCGGCGTGGGCCGTGGGGTCGTTGGTCTGCGCCACGAGGTTCGGGCTCTCGGCGAGCACGGTACCGTCCGCGGAGGAAGCTACGACGCAGGAGAACGGCCTGCCACCGTGCTCGATATTCTCCGTGGCGAGGTCTATCGTGCGTTGGGCGAGATCCTTATTCAACTAGAGCTCCTTCTTGAAATATCCTGGTGTCTCGAAGTTACGGAGCGTCGGCTACTCGTCCGGGGGCCCCGGAGGGTCGTCGCCGCGCTGGTTCTTGAGGAAGCCTTCGAGCTCCTGGGCGAGGTCGTCGCCGGAGGGTAGATCGTCTTCTCCGGCGGAGTCGTCCTGGGAGTCGTAGCGTTCTTCGAGCATGTGCACGTAGGAGGCGAGGTCCTGATCCTGCTGTACGGCTGAGGCGACCTGCTCCTCGTACTCTCCCGCCGTCTTCTCCAGCTGGGAGGTATCCACCTCGGCGCCGAGAAGCTCGGAGACGCTCTCGATCAGGGCCAGCGCCGCCGGGGCTGACGGGACGGATGGCAGGTAGTGCGGCACCGAGGCCCAGAGGCTGACGGAAGGTAAACCCCGGTTGGCGCAGTAGGCGTGGACCACGCCCGTGATCCCGGTCGGCCCCTCGTAGCTAGAGCTCGCCACGTCCAGACCCTCGATGAGGTTCGGGTCCTCCGAGATCGAGGTCACCGCCACGGGGCGGGAGTGCGGCACGTCGGCCAGCAGCGCGCCGAGGGTTATTACGAGCTCGACCCCCAGCTCTTCGGCGAGGTCGGCTATGTTCTCGGCGAAGGCGTGCCAGCGGTAGTTCGGCTCCGGTCCGGAGAAGAGCACCGCGTCTCTGGCAGAGCGCGAGCCAACCCCTTCCCTGTTGGCGAAGCGGAGCTCGTTCTCGGGCCACTCTATCTTGCGCGAGGAGCCCTGGTCGAACTTGATCTGGGGCCGCGTGGCCTGAAAGTCGTAGAAGAGCTCGGGGTCGAAGCCCCCGAAACGCTCGGACTCCCACGCGTCCCCGAGGGTGCTCAGGGTGACGCTGGCGGCCTCGGCGGCGTCGTTCCAGCCCGAGAATGCGACTATGAGTACGGGCCGCTCGAGCTCGGGCCGCCTCTCCAACTTAACGTATCTGCTATCCATGGGGCTAGCTTATCACGCGCGATTGCTTGCAGAGCCTACGCGCCAAAACGAGCCCCGCCCCGCTTACCGGTGTACCTTACCCTCGCAATAGAGCTCGTACCCCGACGGTGTTCTGGTCCAGACGCCGGATAAAGCCTCAGCGAATGTCGGTGGATACATAGTCGCCGGTGTAAGAGCCCAGGAAACCTGCCTGTCTCGGGCTCTTACGTGAAGCTCCGGTCAAGGCTCAGGGCGTGGTTCAGGCGGCGCAGGTACTCGGATTCCGGTATCTCTCGCGTGCCGAGGCTCTGCATGTGATCGTTCTGTATCTGGCAGTCGAGCAGCACGAAGCCGCGCGCTCTCAGACGCTCGACGAGGTGGTACAAGCATACCTTGGAGGCGTCGCGCTCGCGGCTGAACATGGACTCGCCCATGAACGCGCCGCCGAGTGAGACGCCGTACAGACCGCCCACCAGCCTCCCCTCACGATAAGCCTCGACGCTGTGGGCCAGGCCACGCTCGTACAGGCCCTCGAAGGCGGCTATGATATCGTCGTCTATCCAGGTCTCCCGGCGCTCGGGACGGAGCTCGGCGCAGGACCGGATCACGGCCCCGAAGTCCTCGTCAACCCGTACCTCGTAGCGCCCGGAGCGGATCGTGCGCCGCAGGGACTTGGAGACGTGGAGCTCGTCAAGCTCCAGAACGGCCCGCGGGTCGGCGCGATACAGCTCGACCCCGCCGCCGTAGGGGTCCGCCATCGGGAAGGCACCGTTGCGGTAACAGAGCTCCAGGAGATCCGGTGTCAGGCTCGCGTGTCTCATCGAGTTCTCCTACGTCTCTACACTTCCTCTACAGTGCCTCTACAATATATCCAATGAGCGAGATCGAACGCCCCTCACAAAACTCGGCCCGGACGTCCGCCGTGTACGAGTGCCGGCCGGATGAACTGCTCGATGCCGCCGCGCGTGCCGTGGAGAGTCTACCCAACTGGAGCCTCTCCACCCGGGACGAGACGGGCGTCCGCGCCGTCCGCGCCACCTCCCTGCTGCGCTTCAAGGACGACGTAGAGCTAAAGGCGGAGCCCGATGAAAATACCGACCGGACCCGGATCGAGCTCACGAGCGCCTCGCGGGTGGGAAAGAGCGACCTCGGCCAGAATCCCCGCAACCTGCGCGAGCTCCTCGACGCCCTGGACCGCGAGCTGGGCTAAGTCGAGCCCGCCGATCCGGGCGGCGCGGTAGGCTCATCATACCGAGTTACACAGAGCCGTACCGAGTCATACCGGAAATCCGGGCCGGGCTCTCCGGGTAGAATCGCCCGTGAACGAACGAAAAGACCACGAAAGGCTCCACGAGAGGACCCGCATGGGCGACGAGACGTTGAGTGACATACAGGGGCTGGACTCCGGCAGGCGTCAGACGGAGATCGTCGGGGTGCTGACGGAGGCTTTCTCCGAGCTCGTGTCGCGGGACCCGGACGCCTTCCGGCGCAAGTTCCGCAAGATGGCCGTGGACCCTTTCTCGTTCTACCGGGGCGGCGCGCCCCTCTTCTACAGCGACATGGACCGGGACGAGGACCGGTGGGCGAACGAGCGTACGGGTCGAGTCTGGATCCAGGGCGACCTGCACGCCGAGAACTTCGGCACGTACATGGACGGCGACGGCATGTTCGTCTTCGACGTCAACGACTTCGACGAGGCCTATCTCGGGCACTTTACCTGGGACATCAAGCGCATGGCCGCCAGCGTCGCCCTGATGTGCTGGATGAAGGCCATCTCCGACGCCGACATAGCCGAGCTCATAAGAACCTACGTCCGGGCCTACCTCCAGCAGGTACACGACTTCGTGGACACCGACCGCGACCACGAGTACTCTCTGCGGCTGGACACCACGGAGGGCCGCATCCGCCAGATGCTCCTCGAGACCCGGCTCAACACCCGCGTCGAGCTGCTGGAGAAGACCACCCTCATAGACGAGGAGACCCTGGATAGACGGTTCAGGCTCGGCTCCGGCGTCCGCAGGCTGGAAGCGGATGAGCGAGCCAGGGTGGAGTCCGCGTTCGAAGCGTACCTGGAGACGATCCCCGGCCACCGGCGCACGAGTGAGGACACCAGGAGCCTCTCGTACGAGATCAAGGACGTCGTCGGCCGCAAGGGTTTCGGCATCGGCTCCGCCGGGCTCCCGGCCTACAACGTGCTCGTGGAAGGTCCGACACAGGTGCTGGAGAACGACGTGGTGCTCTCCATGAAGCAGGGCAACGTCGCCGCCCCGAGCCGCATAGTGCGCGACGAGCGTATCGGGGACTACTTCGAGCACCATGGCCACCGCACTGCGGTCTCCCAGAGGTCGCTCCAGAACCACGCCGACCCCTGGCTCGGCCACACCGAGATAGACGGCGTCGGCTTCGTAGTCGCGGAGCTCTCGCCCTACGTCGAGGACCTGGACTGGTCCGACCTCACCGAGCCCGAGCAGATGTCCCCGGTGCTGGACTACCTGGGCCGGGCCACCGCGAAGGTCCACTGTGTGGCGGACGAGGACTCCGACTCCACCATCGTGGACTTCCAGACCGAGGATGAGATCGTCGCCGCCACCAGCGGCAACGAGGAGGAGTTCATCGAGGAGATGTCCGGGTTCGGCATGGGCTACGCCCGGATCGTCCGCGACGACCACGAGCTGTTCGTGGATGCCTTCCGAAACGGCAAGATCCCGGGCCTGCAAAGCTGAGAATCACCGGAGAGCGGCGGGAAACAGCGGCCGGTCTCATGAGCCGCGCCCTAACCGGCGCACGGCCGCGAGGCGTGGAGCAACGCTGACCGGCAACCGGCCTGCGGGCGATCACCGAGGTGCGTACCCCGCCCGGAGAACGGCGTGACCTCGAACGCCCCGAACCCCGCCTCACCTAGCCAGTTCCCGTACTCCCAGGCGGTGTAAGTGTAGCCTTGCGGGGTGAAGACGAGCATGTTGCCCGCGAAGAGCTCCGCGCCACCCGCGGCTCCGAAAACTCCGAGAGCCTCGACAGCATCCCGAGGCGCAGGGCCGTGCCGAGGACGATGGTCTCCGCCAGCCGATACCCCCGGTAGTCGGGGGAGCGGTCCTTTATGTAAGCTTTATACGAGCGTCCCCAGCGAGCCGACCTCCGCGCCGTGCAGGTCTCTCACGACGGTATCCGGCTCGGGCAGTGGCTCCGCCCCGAGCCTCCCGAGCAGCGAGAGCGCGGCGGGCTCCAGAGCCCTGCCCGAGCCGTCGGAGACCTTGATCGCGAGCCCCGTGCCATCCGGCAACCCGGCGGTGAAGATACCCTCCGCCCCGCTCTTGCACACGAACTCCGCGCCCTGCATCAGCCTCGTGTCCAGCCTGCCGGTGCCCGCTACCATGAAGGGATGCCCGCCCATCGCCCGCCGTACGCGATCCGCCGCCGCTCCGAAAGGCTCCGGAGCCGCACAGGACGCGAGCCGGGCGAACCCGGCCGCCAGCGAGCGGAGCGGCAGCGCGAAGGCCGGGGCGCCACAGCCGTCGCCGCCGATTAGCACCTCTCTCTCGTCCAGGCCGCACATCCGGCTTACTGCACCGAGTATCTCCCGCTGTACGGGATGATCCCGGTCCAGGTAACTCGCGGTCTCCCAGCCACGATACGAGCACAGCGCCAGCATCCCGGCGTGCTTGCCGGAGCAGTTGCCGTGTACGGGCCGTGGGCTGCCTCCGGCGCGGGCCAGGGCCCGGGAGGCCGCGCCGTTCAATGGCGGGTGGGCCCCGCTTTGTAGGGCCTCTTCGGAGAGACCGGCCTTACCCAGAATCGAGCGTACGGTAGCGACGTGCGCCTCCTCGCCGCCGTGGGAGCCGCAGGCGACGACGAGCTCCTCGTCGGTCAGGCCTAGCGCGCCAGCCGCGCCGCTAACGACGAGCGGCAGGGCCTGGAACGGCTTTGCTGAGGACCGTACCCAGACCGGCTCTCCGGTCTCGCCGCCGGAGTCGAGGAGGCCGCCGCCGGCGTCACATACAGCGTAGCGGCCCCGGTGGACGCTCTCTGCGAGTCCCGCGCGGTACAGAGCCGCCAGCGGCACGTCGGGAGGATCAGGAGCCGTCGGGGCCTCTCTCACCCGGCGCGTCTCCGGTAATCTCGATTATCCGCAGCGCGAGCAGGTCCTCCACCACCCGCATCCGGCACATCATGGCCGGGAAATCTCCGGCGTCCCGGTACCCGCGGGCCTCCTTGAATAGCGCCCGCACGAGGCCCAGCAGCTCTTCGTCGCGCTCGTCGGGGCCGGGGTGCCGCAGACTGGCGTCGGCCATGCCGAGCAGGCTGGGCCCGCGCTCGGTGGCGGCCCACATGCCGAGCATCGCCATGTCCAGGTATCCGTCTATCCTGAGCAGATGGGCGACGCGGAGCGCGGGGTCCGCCTCCCCGGTTTTACGGCTCTCACGGCTCTCACGGCTCACGGGAACCACCGCCGGATGTTATCCGAGAGCACGCCGCGGAGCTCATTCTCGGTCAGGCCGGCCAGGGTGGCGGCGTGCAGGGTGGCGTGCAGGGTAGAGGGTATGTCGCCATAGGGGATGTCGGAGCCGTAGCAGACCCTCTCCGGCGGCACGGAGCGGAACAGGACGTAGAGGTCCTTTGCCTTGACCACCGAGGTATCGAAGCGGACGTTCGGGTAATCCAGGAAGGCGCGAGAGGCTTCCAGCACGTCCACCATCCCGGAGTGGCCCAGGATCAGCTTTAGCCCGGGGTTTCTCTCCAAGGTCGGCAGCAGCGGCTCCACGATGCGCTCCATGCCGAACCCGGCGTGTACCAGGACCGGCAGCCCGGCCTCGGCGGCCATCTCGAATAGCTCGACCGCGCCCGGATCGTCGAGCGGGAACTTCTGGGAGACGGGATGCAGCTTGAGCCCGACGAAGCCACGCCCCACGCACCGCTCGAACTCCGCGTGGTTCGGCTGGTGGGGGTTCAGCCGGAAGAACGGGACGAGGTGATCCGGGTACGACTCGTACGCCTCCCACAACACGTCGTTCGGGCCGGCGAAGTCCTCGCTGGCGTTCGGGTCGTTGAGCGGGAACACGATGCTGCGGGCGACGCCAGCGGCCTCCTGACGCTCGCGCATCCCCTCAGCCGTCATCCGGCGCCCGTCGAGATCCTCCCCGATGTGGGAGTGGGCGTCGAAGACCTCCAGGCCCTCGGGGAGCCTGCCCCGGGTCCACTCCCACACTCCGGACATCGCCCCGGCGGTCAGCGCGTCTACGCTCTGATCCATCTCGCTCTCTGTAGGTCTTTCGGTGGGCTTCTCCGACGCCAATCTCTGTATCGTCCCCTCTTCGAGCCTCTGCGAACTTCCGCGCATCATATAACCCGCGAGGCAGAATATTACCAACCCGGCTAGTGTAACGCCGGAACGCAGGGCCTACGGACCCCGGGACTACTGGCTCCGGGCCGTACGGTAGCGTCTGAGATCCAACGGCACCAGGACGGTGGCCAGCAGGAGCAGTCCGGCACAGAGATAAAAAGTGATCCCGAACCCGGCCGCCTCCACGACGAACCCGAAGACGAAGGCCCCGAGCCCGGTGCCGGCGTCGAAGGCGACGTTCCAGAGGGTGCTACCGGTCCCGTACTCGGCCTTTGAGACGCGGGCCATCACGAGCATGAGGGTCGAGTTCTGCAGCACCCCGAAGCCGCCGCCGAACAGCAGACCGCCGGCCAGCAGTAGAGGCCCCTGTGAGGAGAGCAGCGTCATCCCCATCGCGGCGGCGGCCATACCGGGCACCAGAAGCTCGCGGGCGCCACGGCGGTCGACGTACCAGCCGGCCCCGAGCCGCCCGGCGGTGACGGCTACACCGAACACGAGGAGCGTGGCGGCCGCGGAGTACGGGCCGGACGCCGGGGCCGAGAGCGGCAGGAAGGTTATTACGACGCCCGCGGAGACGGTCACCGATGAGAAGAGCAGGAAGATCCTGGCCAGCTCCCCGCGGCCTACCGCGGAGAAGAACCCTCCAGACCGGCCGCCTTCGTCCCCGGCGGGCTCGACCAGCCTGATCCCGGTGGCGGCCGCCAGTCCCAGGAGCGGGCTCAAACCGCCGATCAGAAATGCGGCGCCGAACCCGGCGTTCTCGACGATCCAGAGCCCGAGCGCGCCGCCGAAGACGGTGGGCAGCGTTAGCGCCACGCCGTACAGCCCGAGAACGGCCCCCCGCCTCCCGGGCGGGGGGCCGTTCTCGGGCTGTACGGCGTGGCGCTAACGCTGCCCACCTT
>NZ_LEKH01000022.1 GCF_001029505.1 Rubrobacter aplysinae
TGGTAAGCTCAAGTGCTTCCGGCGTATCGCCACTCGTTACGATAGGAAGGCCCTGTACTATAAGTCTTTCGTGTATCTGGCAGCTTCTCTAATGTGGCTATGATCCGCAAATGTCGATTCTGCCTAGCCCGCGAGCCTTTTCTCCTGCTCCGACTCCTCTTCGCCCCGCGGGCGGCGCTTGCTAGTATTTGAGGGGTTGGGCGGGGGCAGGGTGTGGGAGAGGCGTACCAGGAGTAACTGGAAAAGTATCAGGAACAGAGGAGGCCGTCGTGGCTCGCAAACAGATGGTATCGCCGCCCGGGGAGGGCGCGGAGGCGCCGGAGTTCAATCTTCCCGGTGCCCAGGGCGGGCAGCTCCGCCTGCACCTGCGCACGGTTCGCGGGCCGGTCATAGTAGCCTTCTACCGGGGGGCATGGTCCGAGGAGTGCGTGGGGTACTTCAAGAGGCTCGCCGAAAAGGAGCGCGAGATCAACGTCGCCGGAGCCACCCTGGCCGGGATCGGGCCTGTAGAGCCGGATGAGGCCCGGGAGTTCGTCCGGGCCACGGGGATAGGGTCCTACGTGCTCTACGACTACCTCCGCAAGACCACCGGCGAGTACGGCCTGCTCGAAAAAGACGCCGAGCACGGCGACACGGCGCGTCCGGCGGTGTTCCTGATCGGCTCCGACCATCAGATACTCCGCGCCTGGCTGGACGACCGGCCCGCGCCGGAGGATCTCCTCTCGGAGGTAAGCCGGATAACGGGGCTGCCAAAAGAGCCCGAGGAGGAAGAGGAGGAGAAGCCGAAAAAGCGCCCGAAAAAGTCCGCCGGGGAGGAAAAAGAGGCCGGCACGGGAGCAGACTCCGCCGCGGAGCCCGGCAAGACTGCCCGGGGGGACGGGGAGGACAAGAATGCCGGAGAAACCGCGAAATCAGAGAGCGCAGAGGCTGAAAAGAAGTCGGAGGACACCGCAAACGTCGGGAAGGAGCCGGAGGAGTCCGGGGGGGAGGCAGGCTCCCAGGAGGCGGAGACCGGGGCCGAAAATGCCGCCGCCGGAGAGGGCGAGACGCAGCCGCCGGAGAGCCCCGCTCCAGAAGAGGGAGAGGGCGACGAGAAGAGATCCTCTGCCGGAGAGACCGGTTAGAGAGCCGTGACGGAGTCCGGGGACGGGCCGGAGCTCGGAGCGCGCCTCGAAGCCCGGGAGCGTCATCTGGAGGAGCTACACGAGGAGCTGGCGCTCCTCCGGCTAGAGGCGGACGAGCAGCGGGCCGCGAGGGGCGCGGCGGAGGAGCGCGCCCGCGCGCTTGAGCGGCGGGCCTCGATACTGGACAAGCGAGTCAGATACTATCAGCGCGAGGAGCGTTCCCGGGAGGTCTCCACGGGACGCGGGGAGCGCCGCGTCCGGCGGCAGGAACGGGTCCTGGAGCGCCGGGAGGCAGAGAAGGCCCGCTTGAAGGAGCGCCTCTCCGCCAAGGACGAGGAGATAGCCCGGCTGCGGGCCGAGCAGAGAAAGCTCTCCGCCCGCCGGGACGACGCCCTGGAGCGCGCCGTGCGCCGGGTCCGGGAGCTTGAGAGGGAGCTGGATCTCCGGAGCGGAGACTAGCCGGAGCTATACGGTACTCTCGACACTCCAGGTGCTTCTGGAGTTATCCGTGACCCCCGTCTTCCCGCTCGTCGCGGGCGGGAGATAGCTCTTCCCGGGACTCATCCTCTCCGGCTGTATCACCGGACTTGCCGCTGCCTAGCTCGTCCACGAAGTCGTACGCCCCGCGGCCGAGAGACCGGGCCATGCGCGCGATACGGCTCGGGCCCACGATCATGGCGATCACGAACAGGACGACCAGTATCTCTATCGGGCCGAAGCTCAAGAGGCGTGTCCACCGGCCGGATACATTGGGTACGTTGGGTACATTGCTAGTAGCGTTCGGCCTCCATGAGCGCCTTCAGGCGCGTCAGCGAACGCTCGCCGTTGCGGTGGGCGAACCGCTCCACACCCGCGAGCCGGGCGGCCCGGCCCAGCAGCTTTCGCTTGAGACGGAAGTTCCCGGAGTAGAGGACGTTGCAGCCATCGGGCATGGGGCTGATCTCTACCTCGCCGCCGCCTTCGACCGTCGAGGTGTAGACCCAGCTTATGCTCGCCTCCCCGCGCCGGGTGACCCGGACGCCGGGCTCCAGCTTGCCGACCGGGGTATCCAGCCTGACGCGGTACGAGTCGTCTCCCAGGGCCTCGACGTCCTCGACTCCGACCATCCAATCTCCCGAGTTGCGGAAATCCGAGATATATTCCGCTACCCTGTCCGCCGGGGCCTGTATAACCTGCTCCAGGCGCACCGAGCCCGCGGGACTCTGGTAACCTTCGCCACCGGCACTTTCACCCGCGCCTAGCCCCATCCGAGCTCCCTCAGCCGCTCCTCGTCGAAGCCGAAATGGTGGGCGACCTCGTGGATGACGGTTATCCTGATCTGCTCGTCCAGCTCACCCGGGCCGAAGTCGCGCTGGAGCGGGCCGCGGTAGATCGTGATCCTGTCCGGCAGCACGGAGTTGTAGCCGGAGTCGCGCTCGGTTAGCGGCACGCCCTCGTACAGCCCGTAGAGCGTGTCGCTGCCGTAGCCGGAGGCGTTCTCCGGCCACTCGTCCACCACGATGGCGACGTTGTCCAGCATGTCGGCGAGCTCGGGCGGCAGCTCCGCGAGCGACCGCTCGGCAAGCTCCACGAACTCGTCGTAACCGATCCCGTTCGTCTCGTTCACGCCGGTATTGTACACGGCGTATACACGGCGGAGCCTCAGACCAGGGTCTGGGCGAGCTCCCTGGCTTCGTGCACGGGGGCGGAGCTCTCCTCCATCACCGAGGTTATGGTGGCCCCTTCGAGCAGTATCCAGATCCTCTCGGCCAGCTTGTCCGGGTCCTTCGAGCCGGCCTCCCCGGCGAGCTCCTTGAGATAGCCCTGGGTCCACTCCTTGTACTCCTGGGCCGCGACGCGGGCGGGGTGCTCGGGGTCGGATATCTCGGAGAAGGCGTTGATCGCGGCGCTCCCACGATAACCGCCGACCTCCAACCAACGTTCGAGCGCGTCGAAGATCACGACCAGCTTGCGCGAGGACTCCTCCGCCTCGTCCACGAAGCCCTGGATCCAACGCTGCCAGCGCCCCCTTCTCTCCCGCACGTAGGCCGCGGCGAGCTCGTCCTTGGAGCCGAAGTTGTTGTACAGGGTCACCTTCGCCACGTCCGCCTCCTCGACGATGGCGTCCACCCCCACGGCCCTTATGCCCTGCTCGTAGAACAGCCTCGACGCCGCTTCCAGGATGCGGCTGGCCGCCGGACTCAGCTCCCCCGCGCCTTCTTCCGGGCTTTCTTCCGTACCTCCCTCCGCGCCCTCTACGTCCTCTACCGTGTCTCCCGTATCTTCCGCGCCCTGATCCAACCCTTCCGGGCCTTCTGAACCGCTCATCTGCCACCTTCTAATCTCGGTAATCTCGAAGCCTGTGACCGCATTATCCCATCTGTGGGCACCCGCAAAAAATCTCCCTCACACAACCTTGACCAAACAGACCTGTATGTTTAGAATCCCCGGGCTGCGAACAAACTGGTCTGTTTATTACACAGGGAGGGGCGGCAATGCACTGGACACGGCTCATGCAGAGCATCGTTTTAGAGAAGGAGGGGTTCATATGAGGCACGTGAGGCACATGAGCCTTGGGAGTCATCTCGGGTTGGCCGGCGGGGCGGCGGTTGCGGTCGTCTACGGCCTCGCCCGGTACGGGTACGGGTTGTTCTTGCCGGAGCTCCGGGAGGAGTTCGGGCTTTCGGAGGGTTTGCTGGGACTTATTGCCGGCGGGTCCTACGTGGGGTGCCTCGCGGCGCTGATCGCGGTGTACGCGCTCTCCTCTTACGTCGGGCCGAGGCCCTTGATCGTGACCGGCGGGCTGAGCGCGTTCGGGGGGATGGCCCTGATCGCCCTGGCCCCGAACGCCCCGGCTTTGGCAGCGGGGGTGATCCTGGCCGGCATGGGCGTGGGTTGGGCCTGGACGCCCTACAACGACGCCGCGGAGCGCATGGTCGAGGCCGGAAAGAGGGCCCGGGTACTCAGCTTTATCAGCACGGGCCAGATCTTCGGCATGGTCGCCGCCGCCGCGGTGGCCTATCTCGCGACCGACGGCTGGCGCGTGGGCTGGCTCGTCTTCGCCGCCACCGCCCTCGCCGTTACCATCTGGAACGCGCTGTTGCTGCCCGGAGGGGCCAGCACCGCGCGGGAGGCTCGGGAAGGCGATAGGGAAGGCTCCCTCTGGAGCGGGCTGCGCTCGCGCTACGCTTGGCTGTTCCGGGGAGAGACCGAGCCGCTTTTCGCGGTCGCGCTGCTATTCGGGGCCGTGGTCTCGGTGTACTTCTCGTTCGCCGTGGAGCTGGTCTCCGGCAGCGGGCCGCTGTCCGCCACCGCCGGGACGCTACTGTGGATATTCGTCGGCGTCGCCGGGGTCGCGGGCTTCTTTACCGGCGACGCCGTGAGCCGGCTCGGCCTGCGGCAGGTGCTCCTCGGCGGGTTTATCGCCATGAGCGCCGCCATGATACTTCTCGGGGCCGCACCGCTGACCTGGTTGACCGTCGGCCTCTCGGCCTTGCTGTTCGGCGCGAGCGTGATGCTGCTCGGGGCGTTGTTCGCCGTGTGGAGCGCGGAGGTCTTCGAGGCCCGCTCGGGGGCCGGTCTGAGCGTGGTGGTCATGGTCATCACCGTGGGGCAGATAGCAGGCTCCGTGGCCGCCGGGTTCATTGCCGGTAGCGCCGGGCTCGGGATGGCCTTCGTGGCCGCCGCCGGTCTCGCCCTGGTCACCGGCTTCATAAAGCCCCGGAGCGGTGAAAACGGCGACACCGTTCCCGAGGCCTACGCCTACTAGTCCCCGGTAGGCTCGTAAGATTCGCCCGGCGCCGAACTATGTACAGGGTGGCGTATCCGCTGCAATATAATTAGCCTTTTCGGGTCCGAGCTTATGACTTCATGATGCGGGAGGTGCGGGGTTGAGGTTTCTGTCCGGTTCGCGGGTGGGGCGCTGGGCGGTGTGGGGCGTGTGCCGGGTGCTCGGCAGGCCGCTTCCGGTGCCGCACGCGGCGGAGTGGATGATGATCCCGGAGCACTCCGTGGATCAGGTCCTCGAGGACGACGCCCTCTGCAGCCTCTACCCGCAGGACGTCCTCGAAACTGCGCGTACCATGCAGCGCCAACGCCGGGAGCACGACGAGCGCCACACGGCGGCCGAGGACCGGCGCGGAACCGGCTGAGTCGGGGAAATATACTGCGTTTATACTGCGTCCGTGGACCTTTTCGACTCATCGGGAGAGGAAGAGCTGTCGCGCCGGGCCCCGCTCGCCGAGCGGCTGCGCCCGGCCGCGTTGGATGACGTGATCGGCCAGGAGCACCTTACCGGCGAGGACGGGCCCCTGCGCTCCGCAGCCGAGCGGGGCCGGGTCGGGACCGTGATCCTGTGGGGACCGCCGGGCACGGGAAAGACGACCCTGGCACGGGTGGTCGCGGGAGAGACTTCGGGAGAGTTCGTGGCCCTGAGCGCGGTCACCGGCGGCGTGAAGGAGCTTCGGGAGGCGCTGGGCGGGGCGCGGGAGCGGCTGAAGTACGAGGGGCGCGGGACGCTGGTGTTCGTGGACGAGGTCCACCGCTTCAACAAGGCCCAGCAGGACGCCCTGTTGCCCGCGCTTGAAGAGGGTCTCGTGGACTTTATCGGGGCGACGACCGAGAACCCGGCCTTCGAGGTGACGGCCCCGCTGCTCTCCCGCTCGCGGGTGCTGCGCCTGGAGCCGCTCGGCGAGGAGCGGCTGGCGGAGCTTCTGGAACGCGGCGCGGCGGAACTCGGCGCGACGCTGGATGAGGAGGCGCGGGCGCACCTCCTGCGGCTGGCCGGGGGCGACGGGCGGCGGCTGCTGAACGCGCTGGAGGCGGCCTCGGACCTCGGCGGGGGAGAGGTCGGCGTCTCGGAGGTGGAGCGGGCGGTCGGGCAGGCTTCCCTGCGGTACGGGCGCGAGGAGCACTACGACGTAATAAGCGCGTTCATAAAGAGCGTGCGCGGCGGCGACCCGGATGCGGCGCTGCACTATCTGGCGCGCATGATCGAGGCCGGCGAAGACCCCGTTTTCATGGCGCGGCGGGTCGTTATCCTGGCCTCCGAGGACATCGGAAATGCCGATCCGCAGGGCCTAACCCTGGCCGTCTCCGCCGCCCGGGCGGTGGAGATGATCGGGATGCCCGAGGGCCGCATACCGCTCGCCCAGGCCGTGACCTACCTGGCCTCCGCGCCGAAATCAAACGCCGCCTACGCCGCAATCGGCCAGGCCCTGTCCGACGTGCGCGACGGCTCCGCGCCCGAGGTGCCGCTGCGCCTGCGCCAGGCCCCGACCGGGCTCGCCAAGAGCGAGGGCCACGGCGCGGGCTACCGCTACGCCCACGACGACGTGGACGCCGGGGTCGCGGGCATGAACGACCGCTACCTGCCGGACGAAATGGCGGACCGCGTCTACTACGAGCCCAAGGATAGCGGCGAGGAGGCCCACGCAAAGGAGCGCCTCGACCGCTGGCGCGCCGCGCGCCGCCGGCGGGAAGAGACCGGCGGGGATTAGCCGTCCCGGGGTGTTAGAGGACACCCCAGGGTATCAGGAGCGCGCCCCCCAGCGGTTGCGGATGTCCTCGGCGAAGTCCTCGTAGGTTCGTAGGGGCAGGACCTCCTCCATCTCGAGCTCGTGGGCCATCGGGAGGCCGGCCATGAGTATCTGGTCCAGCTCGTCGTTGGACTCCACGTTCATGATCACGATCACCCGCCGTTGGCCCGAGACCTTGTACAGGTCCACGACCTTGCCCGCGCCCTTCGCGCCGAGGGCGGCCTCTGTCTCCGGCTCCCAGATGTCCCACAGCTCCTCCAGGGAGAGGCCCTCGGTCTTTACCCGAATCTTCACGAAATACAGCACTCCATCTCCTTTCTAGTAATTCCCAGCATCTTTATACACCTGCCCGAACCTCCCGCGCGACCCGGCGGCGGCGACCCGCTCCGAATGCCGCGCACATCTTGTGCTACAGTCGGGGCTCATTGGCTGGGCTACCGGAAAGACGCGGCTTTTCCCGACCCGGAGACGCTATGGGAGATATGGGAGAGTCTGGGAGCATGGACAGCGGGGTTATGAGCGTGATGCAGGCCATCGCCTCACGCCGGACCCACAACGGCAGGTTCAAGCCGGACCCCGTGCTCACCGAGCACGTGTATACACTGGCGCACCTGGCCCAACGGGCTCCTTCGAGCATCAACACCCAGCCCTGGCGCTTCTTCTGGCTCATGGACCGGGCAGACATAGACGCCATCGCCGATATAAGCCGGGATAGCTGGTACTGGATCATGGACGAGGGCCGGTTTCTCGACCGTTACAAGCCGAACATCCACGTCCCTTCCAAAGCCTCGGATACCCCCGAGCAGGGCAAGGGCATCCACGTAAGCAACATGCCGAGGATCCTCAGGCCGCTGGCACGGCTGTGGAACACGGACAAGGCGCTCCCGATCATGCGCCTCGCCCGCATCCCGAGCCAGATGGCCGACATGCAGGACGATCTCGTACGGAGCTCCCCCCTCATACTCGCCGGTGGTCTCGACAAGGAGACCATGTACAAGAGCGAGCTGGACACGCTCTACGCCATAACCGTGCTCGGGGCCGCGATGGTAAACATCTGGAACACCGTGGGCTCGCTCGACATGGGGATGCAGTTCATAAGCGGCCCCCAGGAAGCGCCCGGCGCCTGGCAGAAGGTGGAGCGCGTGATCGGGATACCGGACTCGGTGGAGCTGAAGTTCATCTGGCGGCTGGGCTACCTTCCCGAGGAGGACAAGCCAAACCGCTTCGACTGGAACTCGCCCCAGCGCAGCCCCCTCTCGGAGAACAACTCCGTCAAGCTGAACGGCGGCCTCGGGCCGCTCCCGGATGACGAGGACGAGCTACGGCGCTCCAGAGGCGGGGTCTAGGGCCGTACGGGGAAGATACGCTCCCGGAGATACGCGCATCACGCGCGGTTCGTATTACCCTCGGCGGAGAAGATGTCTTTCAGCACCGGGCTCTCGAACTCCGGGGAGAGGCAGTCCAGGAAGATCTCATCCCACATCCGGCCGCCCATGTACCGGCACTGCCTGCGGCGGCCTATCTCCTTGAAGCCCGCCTTCTCGTAGGCTCTGCGCCCGGCACCATTAAACTCGTACACCGAAAGCATTACGTTGTGCAGGCCGAGGGCGGTGAAGGCGTAGTCGAGCATCAGGGTGGCCGTCTCCGTGCCGAGGCCCCGGCCCCTGTAGCCTGACTCGCCGATCACGATCCCGAAGGCCGCGCTCCGGTTGCGGTGGTCTATCTCGTGCAGCCCGGTGTTGCCGACAGGGGTAAGATCCGGCGTCGCGTAGATGGTGAACATGGCTTCGCTTTCGGCCTTCATCCGGCTCTCGTACCAGGACTCTTCTTGCTCTGCGGTCATGGGCTGCGGGGGCGCGCCCAGGGTTCGTAGCGTCTCGAAGTCGTTGATCCAACGCCTGTATTCTGGCAACAGGTCGCGGCGCAGTGGCCCGAGCGCGACCTTCTCTCCCCGGATGTTGGTCGTGGGTCCCGTCTCTCCGACGCTTTCCGTGGGTTCCGCCACCGCACTCCCTTCCTCCTGCTTACCGCTGGTAGCGGAGTATAGCGCCTCCCAGCTCGCTCGGGCCCGCTCTGGTTCGTCCCGGGGCGGCTCTCAGGCCGCGGTGCGCCGGATGTTTACCCGGTGGTAGGCGTTGTTGACGTAGCCCTTGGGGTTCCAGGCCTGGCGGGGGGAGGCGGGCTGTACCCCGCCCGAGGTGTCGCGGGCGCGGGCGAGCAGGTGCACCTCCCGCCGCTCCGGCCCGGGCTCGACTCGCGCCTCCCAGAAAACCCACGACCCGGAGTCTTCGCCCGGCGTGAGATCCGCCGCGCTCCAGGTCTCGCCGCCGTCGGCGGAGACCTCTACGCGCTCGATACCGCGCCCCCCGCCGGTCGTCGCGTATCCCGCTACTTTTACGGGATCGCCGGATACGAGCTCTCCCTCCGCCGGGCGGCAGATCGCGCAGTTGACGTAGAGGTCTCCCAGCGGCTCACCCTCCGCGGGGTCCGCCTCACCGGGGTCCGCGTCCGCCGGATACAGCCTGTAGTCCCGGGCGTGGAAGTAGTTCTCGGAAGGCTCCCCGCGCACCTCTATCTCCGAGAGCCACTTGACGCTGCGGGCCCCGATATACCCCGCGGCCACCACCCGGAGCGGGTAGCCGTGGGCCCTCGGGAGCGTCTCGCCGTTCATCTCGTAGGCCAGCAGCACGTCGCCCGCCAGAGCCTTTTCGAGCGGTATGGACCCCCCGAACCTCGTTACGCTGTCCTCCAGGGGGACCTCGTCGAGGCCGGTAAAGGCCACGTGCGCGGCATCCCCGTCCACCCCGGCCTCCAGGAGGACGTCTCTCAGGGAGATCCCGGTCCAGCGGGCGTTGCCGATGGCCCCGACGCCCCAGGCGGTCTCGCCCGGGATCTGGCGCACCTGCATAAGCTCCGCGCGCCGGTTGCCGGCGCAGTGCAGGGCGGCCGTCATCTCCTTTTTCGGGAAGCGCTTCTTTAGCTCCTTGAGGGTGAGGTCCAACGAGCTCTCCACGAGCCCGGAGATCGTCAGCGTGTACCCGCCGGGGTCCACCTTTGGCATCGTGCCGTGGCTGCGGACGAAGAAGCGCTCCACCGGCGTTATGAAGCTCTCGCGCAGCGAGTGCGGCGGCGTCTCCAGGTTGAGCGGGTCCTCACCGTGGGTCCTGATGGTCGGGCTCTTTCCTGAAAGCTCCACCCGCGCGCCTCCTCTTCGTGGCTTCTCTTCGTGGCTTCTCTTCGTGGCTTCTCTTCGTGGCTTCTCTTCGTGGCTTCTCATAGCCGCGGCGCGTCAGGGCCACGGAGGTAATTCGACTAATCCGACTAGTTCGACCTCCCCCTGCTTACCCGGAAGGCGGGGATCGGACACCCGCCCCGGAGCACGCTAACCCTCTGCGCTCGTCCCTTTCGGCTTCCGGGAGCTTTCTGGGGCTCCTGAGTCCTCTGAGTATTCTGAGTCCCCGACGTCTTCGGGTGCCCGGTCGAGGCCGGTCTTTACGTTCGTCCCCAGCAGCAGGGCGAAGAAGACGAAAGGCTCGAACCAGGTGATGTAGGCGTAGAACCAGTAGGTGACCGTGAGCTGGAAGCCGATCACGAGCGCGGCGGAGAATGCGGCGAGCCGGCGTACCGTGCGACGCCTCGGGAAGACGGCGACGACGAAGCCGAGCAGCACGACGGCCGCGGTCAGGGGGGTCTTTAGCCACGAGAGCCAGGGGATCTGGCCGTAGATGCTCCACGGCGTGTCGCGCTCGCCCTGGAAGAGCAGCGTCTTCTCCACGAAGAGCCGCGCCCCTTCGAACGGCCCGCCCCCGGCGAGCAGTAGAACCCAGAATGAGGCGACCACCACCGCCACGCCGCCGAGCACGAAGTCCACGACCGGACGCCGGCGTGTCCCGCCGTGCAACAGCCACAGCGGCCCGAGCACGAGCGGGTACAGCTTGACGGCGAACCCCGCCGCCACCGAAGCCCCGCGCGCCAGCCCGGAGGAGGCCCCGGCCAGCCCGAGCGCGGCGATTGCGGCCACGATTATGTCGTTGGTGTTGTTGTTGGTCGAGTACAGGGTGTAGGGGAAGATCGCCCAGGCGAAGACCATCGCCGCCGCGCCTCTCTTACCGGCGAGCCGCCAGCCCGCGTACAGCATCCCGAACGCCCCGGCCACGAAGGCGAGGTTCGTCAGGGCGTGGGCCGCGGGCAGGTAGCCCCACTCGCCCTCAAAGCCGAATATGAGGACGAACGGGATGTAGAGGATGTAGTTCAGCGGCCCATAGGTATCACCGGTGCCGACGTCCGACGGCATGTTGCCGTAGGGGATGACGCCGTCCAGGATGCGGTCCGCGCCCACCACCCCGGCGTAGCCCACGTCTATCACGCGGGAGTCTATGTTTAGCCCGAGCACGACCGCGCTCGCGGCACCGGCGAGCACGAACAGCAGCCACGGCGGGAAGTTGCTCGTGCCCTCGACCCGCTCCCCGACCCCGAAACCCATCAGCAGCGTCCGAAAGAGCAGGTACACGAGCGGTACGTACCACAGGATCACGGCCACCCCCGATATACCTTCCCGGAAGAAGCCGTGGGAGACGAGGAATCCGGTGAGCGCCAGGATGTCCAGGTTGCGCAGGGAGAGGAGCCGGTCGTTGCGCAGAAACGCGAGGGCGAACACGAGGGCCATCGGACCCCAGACCCACCAGGCGTTGGCCTGCTTGCCGTAGGCCCCGTTATCCCCGCGGGCCATCTGCCAGCCGACCTGCTCGCCGGTGTACACGTAGGCGAACTCCCAGCTTTCGTCTTCTATGCCGGCGCGGGCGACCTCCTCGCGCTCGCCGTCTCCGTTTTGGTCGGACCAGAAGTGGACCGTCCACTCGCCCTCCTCGTACTCCGCGCCCGAGGAGTACGGCGGCCCGCCAGAGAGCTGGGACCGGATCTCGGGGTTCGACTCTGCGAGCTTCACCGCCTCTTCCTCCGTGAGGTCGGGGCTGTCCACGCCCTCGGCGGCGGGTGTGATCTCCCGCCCCTCGACCTCGCCCGACTCGTCGGAGACGGTGACGCGGGCGACGGTCTCGCTGGACTCCCGGGTGAGGAAAACCCGCCACTCGCCGGACTCTCCAGGCCCCGACTTGTAGGCCGCCCTCGCGTCTACCGCCGAGCTCTCGGCGAGCTCCGCTATGCCCGGCACGGAGACGGCGCTCTCCCGGGCCTGGGCGGGGGACATCTCTGGCTCTCGCGAGCCCTGCGCGAGGGCTCCTTCCGCACCGAGCGTCAGCGCCGCGACTCCCGCCAGGGTCATCAGGGTCAGCGCGCGGACCGCGAGCGGCCAGAACCTACCGGCTCTCCAAGGACTCCAGGCCCGCGCGGTGTACCCGGTGCCCGGCGGGTGAGGGTCGCTCACGAGCCGGCCTTCCTCAGCCTGCCGGTCCCGTCGGAGGCGTCGGAGGGTCTGGATGCCGCCGCATGCTCTGGAGGCAGGACGAGCATCAGCGCCCAGAGCATTACCAGCAGGAGGTTTCGCACCACTAGAAAGGCGACGGCGCCCGGGTCCAGGGCCATGAGCTGTCCGTAGTGGGTCGGGTAGATCTGGGTCGTCGTCCAGCAGGCGGCGAGGAAGATCGCGGCCACCCCCACCCCCGCGAGGCCGCCGGCCGCGAGTGGCACCAGCGGCAGCAGCCAAAGCATGTACTGCGGCGAGAGTACCTTGGAGGCAATCATGAACGCCAGTACGAAGGCCGCCGCGTAACGGGGAAAGTCCGCCCGTGAGAGCCGCCCGGCCCTGGACTCCCGGTACATCAGGAGCGCCGTCAGCCCCAGCAAGACGATTGTGACCGGCAGGCTCAGGGTGCTCAGGAGCCCGGCGCCGCTCCCGGACACGTCGAAGGCTCCGAACTCGAAGGTAATGTCCCGCACCCGTCCGAGCGCCATGAGCGCCGAGGTCCACACGCTTTCCAGCTGCAGCCCCCGCTCGGAGTGGTAGGCGAAGCTCTGCACGAAGCCGCCGCCACCCACCAGCAGCGCGGCCCCGAAGAAGAATCCCACGATGCCGCAGAAGACCACGATAATCGCCGGAGCCTCCCGGCGGAGCACGGAGACGAGCGAGCCGCGCCCGCCCCGGCAGAGCGCGAGCGCGGGGACGGCGAGCCCGGGCACCAGCTTTGCTGCGGCCCCGAGGCCGAGCGCGGCGTAGCCCACGACCGGCCGTGAGGCCGCGGCAGACCACGCGGCGGCGGCGAGCGTCAGGGTGGCGAAAGGGTCGTAGCGGACCGTCGCCACGGGGTACAGGATCAGCGCGGCGGCCGCGAAGACCAGGGCGGGGACGAGAGGACCGCGCTCCAGGCCCCGAGCGGCCAGCGCGACCAGCGCCAGGCTCGCTACCAGAAACAGCGACATCTCAGCGGCGAAGAGCCCGGCGAAACCCTGCAGGCTCGACGACAGCAGGGCCGGCAGGACGAAAGATATGAGGCTCGCCGGCGGGTACTCGATAAAGAAGTCCCGGTAGGGTATCGCTCCTCCCAGGAGAGCCTCTCCGGCCCGGCGGTAGAGCTGCATGTCGTTGGACTCCGCCGCTATACCGGCGGGCATGCCGTAGTACCGCTGCATGAGCAACGCGAACAGGGCGGCTCCTATGACGCCCAGCACGCCCCAGAACACCGCCGGGCTGGAGAGGACCGGACGGGAGTCAGAGGGGAGGGAGGAGGCAGTGGATCTAGTGGAGCTGGTGGATCTCGTAGGCCTCGCCATCCCGGGGATTACTCGCCTAGCTCCTCGATCTCCTCCAGCGCGCCGAACAGCTCGGCGAAGGGCTCCAGGCCCTCGGGCGCGCCGCTCGCCAGCAGCGAGTCGCCTTCGCGCAGCCGGTAGGAGTCTCGCGGGCGGTAGGTCCAGCGTCCGCCGCGGTTCACGGCTAGCGCGTACATTCCGGTCTCGGTCTCCAGCTTCAGCTCGCCCAGGGTCCGGCCGTCCGCCGGGGATTCCGCCACGACGGTCAGCTTCAAGACCACCTCGTCGGACTCGCCGACGGCGGCGGAAAGCACCGGGTGGACCTCCTCGCCTTTCTCCACGATCCACACCATCTCCTGGGCGCAGTCCGCGATCGTCTCGGAGGCGGTCGCCAGGTGCAGGATGCCGCGCAGGCGCGAGGGGCTTTCCATGTGGCGGGCGGCGAGTAGCACCCAGCGTTCGGTGCGGTAACGCATCCCGTCCATCTCGTCCTCGATGGCGACGACCTCGCGGGCGAGCCCGGCGTCGTAGTACAGGAGCGCGGAGTACGCGAGTCCGACGGCGACCTCCGAGAGGTTCTTCATCTCTATCAGGAGGTCCACCGCCCGTTCGAGCTCCGAGAGCGACTCCGTGGCCCCGACGCCCTCGTCTTCGGAGACCAAGCGTTCCAGCGGCGGCGCGCCGGCGAGGTCCCGCACGCCCTCTATCCCCTCTGAGGCGCCCTGGAGGAAGATCACATCCCCCTCGCGCAGCACGTCGTCGGGCTCGGGGTCGAAGTTCCACTCGACGTCGGAGCGGATGGCTATGGGGCGCATGCCGCTCTCCACCGGAAGGTCGAGGTCCCCGAGCGAGCGCCCGTCCATCTGGCTCTCGGGGTAGACCCTGACACGGGAGGTGACCTCCTCGGCCTCGGGGAGATCCTGCAGCAGCTCTGACGGGATGCCGAGCTTCTTGACTACTATCTTGGCGATGTCGTAGGCGGCGTTGCCGATCTTCTCTATGTCCGTAACGACCTGGAGTATCCCGGCCATCTGTCCGGCGTCCGCCGGGCTGCGGGCAGCGAGCACGGCGAGACTGCGCATGTCGAAGACGAGGTCGTTTAGGCGCTCTTCGAGGCGGAATACTTCCTCGGAGAAGTCCTCGGAGTTGTAGAAGATTGCGGCGTAGGCCAGGTCCACCATCAGCTCGGAGGTGTTCTTGGCCTCGGCGAGCATCTCCTTGAGGTTGCGGGGTTTCTGGGACTTCTGGGATTTATCTTCTCGCATGGCTCTAGTGTCTCCTGAGTTTACTAAGCGTCCTAACCGGCGAGTCCGAAGACCGACAGGGCAATTATAAGGCTAGCAAAGCCGAACAGGTCCACCGCGGCCGTGATGATCGGTATTCCGTAGGTGTCGGGGTCCATCCCGAGCCGGAAGCTGGTGACCGAGCCGTAGTAGGCGGCGAGGATGGCGGCGGTCGTCGCTATCAGCCCGGCGAGGGCGCTGATCCCGACCATGGTGAAGAATCCGGGGCTCATGCTCCCGGCTTCCAGCCCGAGCGCCGACAGCGTGCCCGGCCCGAGCAGTGCCCCGAGACCGACCGCCAGAAAATGCGCCGCCCCCCCGATAAACAGGAACACCCCGATGGCGAAGGTGTAGATCAGGCCAAAGTCCGACACCGCCCCGAGCTGGGGCAGGCTCCTGGGCTCCAGGAGCCCCACGTGTACCTTGGAGGAGAGCCGGCTGGCGAGTATGCCGCCGAGCGCCCCGCCCTCCTGCAGGAAGGCCGGGAAGAGTATGAGCATCGCCGGGAACGCCGCGAACTGCTCCAGCCGCGCCTCCAGGGCGACGCCGACGATTATTATGACTGTCCCGTTCAGGGCGAGTATGGGCAGGCTCTCCCGCAAGATACGTACGAGACCGGCGGCCCCTCGCGCCAATCCGACCGCCACGGCGGCCGCGGCGGCCACCAGCAGCGCGACCGCGAGGCTGCCGGAGAACACGGGTATGCCGATGAGGTAGGTTGCCAGAACCAGCGCGGGCAGGGTGAGGATGTCGCCCGCGGCGGTCAGCATGGGGGCGGCGATGTTGTCCAGGTCCCAGCCCCGGCGCACCGAGAGCCGGGCGACGAGCACGGTTATCCCCACGAGAAATATTCCGGCCACGACGCCGCCGACGGTCGAGATCACGACGTAGTCGAGGGTCGAGAGCTCCGTAGGTACCCCGAGCAGCCCGGCGAAGGCGCGGGCGAGTATCGCGAGGAACACGCCGGTGACCAGCGAGAGCACGGCGGCGGCCTGGACGTTCTCCGCCAGCGGCCCGCGCCGGAAGTCCACCCGGAAAAGGCCCGTGTGGATGGCGGTCGAGAGACGGCTGCCCATCGCGCCGAAGATCGCACCTCGCATCGCTATCGCCGCCGGTATGAGGATGGCGAGCCCGACGAGCTCCTCCAGGGTGCCCGTGATCCCGGCCAGCGCCAGACCGGCGACGAGCTCGCCGACCGAGGAGATGAAGAGGGCGGCGAAGCCCTGCCGCAGTGACTCCTTCTCCCGGCCCAGATACCCGAGCAGCTTCGGCACGAGGTGGGGCCGCCCGAGGCGTAGCCGCTGCCACCGCCGAACCTGGCTCTCCTGCGTCTCTTGACGCTCCTGTCTTTCCGTTTCAGACACGGAGAGTTGTATAGCTGGTGATGGGGGAGTTGTAAAGCGTCGGGCGGCCGCCCCGAGGATCGCCGGAGAATAACCGCGGGTAATCGGAGATAACCAGAGACGGTTACGAGGATAGTCCCGCCGGCGCATCGGGTCGCGCCGGCGGGACTATGGAGGTCACGCTTTTTGTCTGGCCGGAGCCGCTAGGTCTACTGGAAGTACAGCGGGACGGCGGCGCCGTCGAACGAGCCGTCTCTGGCAGAGAGGCTGCCCACCTCTAGCGTTCCCCTCTCGCCTTTCAGGGTGGCGGGGTAGTCGGGACGGAAGCTGTACGCGCCCCAGGTGGAGGTCCAGTCGGCGGTTGTGTAGCGGCCCTGCTCGACGATCTGACCCGAGGAGTCCTTTATCCTCCACACGCCGGAGGCCTCGAACGGCCTGCCGTAGCCGTGCACGAGGAAACCGGGCCCGACGGCGCTGCCGGCTCTCGGGGCCATTACGGTGGTCCCGTTCGCCTGAGTCGGGCTCGGGAGGAGCTGCACGGCTCCCGGCGTCGCGTCCACGACGATCCTGCCCGGGTCGTCGAGCGAGAACACGTTTACGGAGCGGGCCGCATCCGTGAGGAAAAAGTCCACGTATAGCCAACCGGCGTTCTGGCGCACGACGCGGTAGTGGGAGAACGCGCGTCCCAGCCCCTGTCCGCCGGTTAGCGCGGTGGCCCGGGTCTCGGGCAGCCTGACCCGGATGACGGTGTCGCCGTCACGGTACCTGTAAGAGAACCTCGGCGGCTCGCCGGTGGGGGAGGCGTCGAAGTCCAGCACCGCCCTCGCGTAGGTTATGTGGTCTCCGAAGCGCACGTCGGTGACGCCGCCGGCGGTCCTGGCCTCGGCGGTTTTGGTCAGGGGCTGTATCGCAATCGCCGCCGCCGAGGCCGCAAGCACCATCGCGGCGAGCGTGGCGAGTAGTGGGATCCGGGTATACCTCTGCATAGCTCCTCCTCCTGGTTTTTAAGATTGCTTACGATTACCTACAACCAGGATGCTAACGGACCGGTTTTACGGAAGGGTTGCGAAGGAGATACGCTGGTGTAAAGAGCCGGTAAGAGTTCGGTAACAGTCTGACCGGCGTCTAAACGGCGGCTAGATCTTTCCGGGCTCTTCCCGGTTATTCGGTTCTTATGTAGCCTTTATCTAGCTTTTGCGGGGCACCAGAGAGGCGAGACCGGCGTTTATGCGCCCGGGTGAGAGCCCGAGGTCCAGGCGCTGATGATGGTAGAGCTCCACGTCGAGCGGGGCCAGGAGGGCGGTCGCCAGGTACTCGACGTCGAGCCCGGGGTCCACGTCACCCTGGCGTACGGCCTCGCGGAGCAGGCCCAGGACGGTCCAGCGGCGCCAGTCGTAGGCCGGGTGTGAGAGCCTTTCGGAGGGGGAGAGAGAGGTGTGCGCGCCATAGAGCAGCTCCAGGTTGTCCTCCATGAAGCCGATCAGGGCCCCGAAGAAAAGCTCCAGCCGTCCCAGAGGACCCGCGCCGCTGGCCGCCAGCTCACGCATTATCTCTTCCTGAAAAGACCTCGTGGGCTCGTCCAGCAGGGCCTGACACAGCAGTCCCTTGTTCGGATAACGCCGGTATAGCGTACCCTTGCCGACCCCGGCGCGGGCCGAGATCTCCTCCATCGTTACCCTGGAGACACCGCTCTCCTCAAAGAGCTCCCGCGCCGCCTGGAGCACCCGCCGCCGGTTGCGGGCCGCGTCCCGGCGCTCGGCCCCGGCGGGCGCGGGATGCCCCCCGTGATCCAGAGTCCAACCGGTGCCCGAGCCCCGCTCGTTGACACCCCCGCTTCCAACTCTTCCAATGGACATAGAGGAGAGCCCCCTGCCTCCGGGCCGCCTCCGAGCCCCGAAAGCGCCCGGAGGTGTGAGCGTACCTTGACACCCCGAGTCTAACGCGATAGCTTCTTCGTGAAAAGTGGACTGGCGTCCGTTTAAATTCGGACTCTCAGAGGCACTCCAGGTTGTTGCACCCGTCCAGGAAGGTAAGCGAATGGTGGTTCGCGGGTGATTCACAGATGATTCGCAGGTTGCTCGGTCTCGGCGCAGAGTCGGGAGAGCAGGAGGGTTCGGAGCCGGAAACACGGTCGGTGCAGTCAGAGCGTTCAGAGCAGTTAGAGCGGTTAGATGAGAGGAGAGACATGAGCACCAGGGTACTTATAGCCTACTATTCGACATACGGTCACGTGCATCAGATGGCGGACGCCGTCGAGGAGGGTGCGAGCCGGGTCTCGGGCGCGGAGGTCCGGGTGCGCCGGTTCCCGGAGACGCCGGCGGCCGCGGAGGCCATGGCCTCCGACGAGAACTACCAGAGCGCGCAGCGGGCCCAGGAGGGGCATCCGGAGGTCACCCATGACGACCTGCGCTGGGCCGACGGCATCATCTGGGGTACTCCCACCCGCTACGGCAACATGGCGGCCCAGATGAAGCAGTTCCTGGATACCACGGGCTCGCTGTGGCAGAACGGCGAGCTGGAGGACAAGGCGACCGGCGTCTTCACCAGTACCGCGACCATTCACGGCGGCCAGGAGACCACCATCCTGACGAGCCTGGTGCCGCTGATACATCTCGGTATGGTCTTCGTCGGCACGCCCTACGGCCAGAACCCGCACATCCTGACCACCGAGGGTGTGGGCGGCTCGCCGTACGGACCCTCGACCATCGCGGATGGCGACGGCTCGCGCCAGCCCGTGGAGGACGAGTTTCTTACCGCCCGCAACCTGGGCGAGCGGGTGGCCCACGTCTCGTGTCACATGTCCGAGGTGCGGGCGAGCAGGTCTCAGGGCCAGCAGCCCAACGCCCCCGTCTACACCGAGAATAACTAGAGGCTCTTCTCAGAGGCTCTTCGCAAGAGGTTGTATTAGAGGCCCGGTCGTAAACCGGGCCTCTCTCGTAACTTCGCCGCCACTGGGGCCGGGTGCGACCGTGTACCCGGACTGCCGGGCCCGTCTCGGGAGGCGGGGTGTAGAGGACCTTGCCCGCGAAGTTTCGGTGGTCGTCCCACCAGGGTATTTACGTAGCCGTGCCCGATCCGAAGGGTGCAAACAACCCATTATTAGAGGAGTTTAGAGGAGTCCTATGACTGTTAATAGAGTGCCGAGCATCACACTCAACGACGGTAATACCATTCCGCAGCTCGGTTTCGGGGTCTTCCAGGTCGAGCCGCAGGATACCGCGAAGGCGGTAAGCGAGGCCCTTGAGAACGGCTACCGGCACATCGATACCGCCGAGATGTACGGCAACGAGAAGGAGGTCGGCGAGGCGATACGGAATTCCGGTCTCGACCGCGGCGACCTCTTCGTCACCAGCAAGCTAAACAACGGCTTTCACGAGCCAGAGGATGCTCGCGCGGCGTTCGAGGAGACGCTCGCGGATCTCGGAATGGACTACGTGGATCTCTTTCTTATCCACTGGCCGTTGCCGACGCGCTACGGTGGCGACTACGTATCCACCTGGAAGACGCTGGAAGAGTTTCAGCGCGAGGGCCGCGCCCGTTCGATCGGGGTGTCGAACTTTCAGCCCGATCACCTGGACAGGCTGGCCGCCGAGACCGACACGACCCCGGCGGTGAACCAGATCGAGTCTCACCCCTACTTCACGAACGACGCGGTAAGAGACTACTGCCGGGAGCGGGGAATCGCCGTCGAGGCCTGGTCGCCGATTGCCCAGGGCGGGGTGCTAGAGGACTCCACCATCTCCGGCATCGCCGACAGGGTAGGCAAGACCCCGGCACAGGTCGTGCTGCGGTGGCACATACAGCGCGGCAACATCGTCTTCCCGAAGTCCACGACGCCCTCGCGCATAGAGCAGAACTTCGACCTTTTCGACTTCGAGCTGGAGTCCGGCGACCTGGAGGCCATCCTCGCCCTCGACCAGGGCGAGGATGGCCGCACCGGCCCGCATCCTGACACGTTCGACTACGTTCCGGGATAATCCGTACAACGTCTCGTCTTGCGGACGGCCCCGGTAACCGGCAGGCGCCGTTGCCGTGGCGGACGTCGAGCGCGGCAGCGGTCCGCGTAGCGGGTTCTCCCATGCGCGGGCCGTCCCGCCACGCTAGACTCACGGCGGCCCGGACACGACGCGAGGAGGTCTCATGCAATATCGTAGACTAGGAAGATCCGGCCTGTACGTCTCCGCGCTCACGCTGGGCACGATGACCTTCGGCGGCAAGAGCGGCTTCGAGAAGGTCGGTTCCACCGGCGTCTCCGAGGCGAAGCGTCAGGTGGAGATGTGCCTCGACGCCGGGGTGAACCTCTTCGACACCGCCGACATCTACTCGGGCGGGGAGTCCGAGGAGATACTCGGCGAGGCCGTCGAGGGTCGTCGCGACGAGCTATTGATTGCGACCAAGGCCCGCTTCCCGATGGGGAGTGGACCGAACGACGCCGGGCTCTCGCGCCATCATCTCATACGGGAGTGCGAGGCCAGCCTGCGCCGGCTCGGGACGGATCACATAGACCTGTACCAGGTACACCAGTGGGACGGACAGACGCCGCTCGAGGAGACGCTCGAGGCGCTAGATACCCTGGTACGGGACGGCAAGGTGCGCTATATCGGGGCCTCGAACTACTCGGGCTGGCAGCTAATGAAGGCGCTCGGGGAGTCCGAGAGGCGCGGCTACCAGCGGTACGTGAGCCAGCAGATCCACTACACCTTGCAGGCTCGGGAGGCCGAGTACGAGCTGTTGCCCATCGCCGTGGACCAGGAGTGCTCCATACTCGTGTGGAGCCCGCTGGCCGGAGGGCTGCTATCCGGGAAGTATCGCCGCGACCAGGAGACTCCCGAGGGCCGGCAGCTAGAGGGCTGGGACGAGCCGCCCGTCCACGACACCGAGCGGCTCTACGACATCGTGGACGTGCTGGTCGAGATCTCCGAGAACCGCGGCGTGCCCGCGTCGCAGATCTCACTCGCCTGGCTGCTTGGGCGGCCCGGCGTCGCCTCGGTAATAGTCGGGGCGCGCAACGAGGATCAGCTCGCCGACAACCTCAAGGTCGCCGACCTCGAGCTCGCGGACGACGAGCGCCGCCGGCTGGACGAGGTGAGCGCGCCGCAGCTCATCTACCCGCACTGGCACCAGCTGAAGACCGCCTCCGACCGTTTCGGCCCCGCCGAGGAGCCGCTGTTCGAGCGGCATCTCGAAAGCAGTAACTAGGCCTCATGCGGGGCACCCACCGCTCGTTGCGCACGGACCGGGTCCACTTCGGGCCCGGCAGTCTCGACGAGCTCGCCACCGAAGCCGGAGAGTACGAGCGGGTATTCATCGTCACCGGCCGCACGCTGGACGAGGAGACGGATCTCGTCCGCCGGGTAGAGGAACTACTCGCAGACAAGCACGCGGGAACCTTCGCCGCGATGGGCGAGCACACCCCCGGCAGCGCCGTCGAACGGGTTGCGGAGGAGGCCCGGGGCTGCGGACTGCTCGTGAGCGTCGGCGGTGGCAGCGTCATAGACGGCACGAAGGCAGCCGCCGCGCGGCTCGGATACCCGGCGCACGTGGCGGTGCCGACCACGCTATCCGGCGCGGAGTGGGCCGAGAGAGTCGGCGTGACCGACGAGGCTGCCGGAAAGAAGTCCGGATTCATTGACGAGCGGGCGGTGCCGCCGGTCGTGATCCTGGACCCGGAAGCAACACGATTTACACCGGAGAAGCTGTGGCTCTCGACCGGCATCCGGGCTCTGGATCATGCGGTGGAAGGCTTTATCTGGGGCGGGCCGCACCCGGTCACGGACGTCACCGGTCTCGAAGGGGCAAGGCGGCTCGTGGAGCATCTGCCCCTTAGCAAAATGAGACCTGGTGACGAGGAGATCCGGTTAGAGCTACAGCTCGCGGCCTGGCTCGCCTACTTCGCGCCGCTCAACACCCCGATGGGCCTCTCGCACGGCCTCGGACGCAGGATCGGGGCCAGCTACAGCGTGCCCCACGGCTACACCTCTTGCATCACCCTGGCCCCAACCGTCTCCGTGGCAAAGCGAGGGATGCCGGAGGACCGCTGGGAGACGCTGGGAGAAGCCCTCGGCGGCGAGCCAGACGAGAGGATAGCCGCGCTAATAGAGGAGCTCGGCCTGCCGTCCACGCTCTCCGATGTGGGCGTGCCCGAGAGGGATATAGACCCTATCGCCGCCGAGTTCGGCGACTCTAGCGGAGAGGCGCGGGAGGTTTTACACCAGGCCCTCTAGCGTTCCGTTAGCGGAGCGCGCCACCCATGATACCCGGATCCGCTCCGTATGAGCGAGGGGTGTGTGGCTGCCTATAGCCCTATTCGTCCACGCTCACGACGGTTACCTCGTCGTGGGCCTGGGTGCTCGTCGGCTTGCCAGAGAGGTGGGAGCTGTAGCGGCCCCACATCCACAGCTCGGGTGTTATCTCGGAGACCAGCTCGCCGTCGTCGAAGAGCCTGACCATAGAGCTCTCGGAGACGACCACCGCGACCGCCCCGGTCCTGCTGGAGACCGAGGCGGCGGCCATGTGGCGGCTGCCGAGTCCGAGCGGGACGTTCAGGTTGTCGGAGGTGGTGTCTATGTACCTGGCCGCCGAGAGCACGGTCCCGGCGTCGGAGACCACGAAGGCTCCGTCGAGCTGGGCGAGCTCTTTTAGGGTCTCGCGCACGTCGGGGTCGGCTATGTGTTTGACGTCGTCCGGGTGGCCGGCGAGGGGGTCCAGGATCAGGGGCTTCGAGCTGCCGATAACACTCTCCGAATCGCCGACGACGAAGAGCGTGCCGATCTTACGCCCCTCCCGGCCTTCGCGGGCCACCTCGACGGCCAGCACTATCGTCTGCTCCAGCACCCCGGGGTCCACGCCGCGCCTGCCGGTGCAGACGTCCTTGAATATGTCACCCGTCATGTCGCCGGACTCCATGAAGCCTCCGTTATCCTTCTCTAGTATCTTCCGTATCGTACATGCGTGCGACGACGCTGGCCAACCACTCGCGGGCCTCTTCTACCTCCGGTGCGGTCAGTCCGTGGCCGGCCCGCCGCCAGCGTTGATCCACCTCCGCGCCGGCCTCGGTGAGCATCCCGCCGAGCCGCTCCGCGTGGTCCGTGGGGATCATCTGGTCCGCCGTGGCCGAGGCTATGAAGACCGGGGTTCCGGCGAGATCCGGGGCCGGCTCGGGCTCGAAGGGCACCATCGCGCGCAGCAGCACCGCCGCCCGTAGCATCCCCGGAAACGAGAGCATCAGGCTGCCCGCTATGTTGGCCCCGTTTGAGTAGCCGACCGCGACGATCTTCTTCTGGTCGAAACCGTAATGTTCTGAGGACCTCTCTACGAACTCCGCGAGCTCCCGGGTCCGCGCGTGCAAATCCTCCACGTCGAACACGCCTTCTGCCATACGCCGGAAGAAGCGCGGCGCGCCGCCTTCTAGCACTTTGCCCCGGGGGCTCAGTATGGCCGCGCCGGGCAGGAGCCGTTGCCCTAGCGGGATGAGGTCATTCTCGTCGGCCCCGGTGCCGTGCAGCACCAGCAGGGTGACCTTGGCCCCATCCTCACCCGGTACGAAGCGGTGCGTGAAGCCCGGCTCTTCCGCGCTCATCTTATCGCTCATCTCGCGTTCATTTCTTCGTTCATTCCTTGTTTATCCGTTTCTTACCTCCGCCGGGGTCTCTAGCGCGGGGAGGTGGCTCTGGAGCTCTGCCCGGCGCGGCTCGTGCTGGGGCGGCAGCTTGAGGTTCGTGCCGAGTTCGGAAAGGTTCTCGTCCGTGGCGAAGCCGGGCGGGTCGGTCGCGATCTCGAATAGCACCCCGCCGGGCTCGCGGAAGTAGATCGCCTTGAAGTACTGTCGGTCTATTACCGGGGTGACGCCGTAGCCGAGCGCGGCCAGCTCTTCGCGGAGCTCGCGGTGGCCCTCCTCGTCCGGCACGCGGAAGGCGACGTGATGCACTGTGCCGACGCCCATGCTACCGGTGGGCTCTCGCGGGTCCTCCAAGATGTCCACCCTGTTACCCGGCCCCCCGTCACCGGCCTCCAGGCGGGTCCGGCCATCGTCCTCCCCGGTCTCCCGGAAGCCAAGCACGTCCGTTAGCACGGATATAGTGCGCCCGCCGTCGCGCTCGGAGAGCGTGACGCCGTCGAAGGAGGAGATCGCATACTCCTCGGGCACCGGAGAGTCTTCCCAGACCTCCCCGCCGACCGCCGGGCCGCCGTCGCCCGCGCCGCCTCTGCTCGCGACCAGCTCCAGCTTGAAGCCGTCGGGGTCCTGGATCTCCAGCACCGGGCTGCCGAAGCGGGTGCCTGGGCTGTTGGTATCCACGCCGCGCTCCGCGAAGCGGTTTTCCCAGTAGTCCAGGGAGCCCTCCGGCACGGCGAACGAGGTGACCGTGAGCTGTCCGTGGCCCCTCTTTCCCAGCGGTGCACCGGGCGAGGCCCACGGGAAGAACGTCATTATGGTGCCCGGGTTACCGGCGGCGTCGCCGTAGTAGAGGTGGTAGGTCGTCGGGTCGTCGAAGTTGACGGTCTTCTTGACCAGCCTCAGCCCCAGCACCCCCTCGTAGAAGTCCAGGTTGCGCTGCGGGTTCCCGGCGATGGCTGTTACGTGGTGTAGACCTTGCGGCCTCTGTGTCATGCTACTCATGCTCCTCCAGTGTCTCCAGCGGTGAGAAAAGCTCCGGCTAGCCCATGTGGGTGGCGTGCTCGGGTACGACGTAGAGGACTATCCGCTCGTCTCCGGGCTGATGGTAGGGATACTCGTCCGCGTCCATGTACTTCTTCGCCATCTTGTTTATAAAGGCGTTATCCGGGTCCTCCTCGACCTCGACGAGCTTGCCCCGCAGCTCCAGGTACCGGTAGGGGTTGTCCGGGTCTATGATCGAGACCGCGATCCTCGGGTCGCGCTGCAGGTTCACGTACTTCTGGCGGGTCTTGGTCTGGCTGAACTTGAAACGCTCCCCGTCCCACTCGAACCATACGGGGTTGTTCTGCGGCTCGCCGTGGGGCCCGATGGTCGCGATGTTCGCGAACGCCACCTTCTCCAGAATGTCGGCGTATTTCCCGGGGATGACCGTCCCGCCGCTCTGCTCCGTAGCCACGATACTCCTCTCTAACCTCTCCGACGCCTGTCCTCTCCCGCTCCCGGGGGATCTAAGGGAGTCAAAATCAGAGACAGAGTTTACCGCGAGCCTCCGGACCCGGATGACCGTGGGTCAGCCCATCCGTGGGGCATGATCCGTATCCGGGCTCTCGGGGGGCGGGAGCCTTTTCGGTGGCCGTGTCGCGTTTGAACATGGAGAGGCGCTGGCCGCTTTCCAGGGTGATGCTCACGCGGCGGTAGTCCTCCTGGAACTCCGGGGAGCGTGCGATCTCCCGGACGCTCACGAACTTGTAGGGGGGATTCACGCCGCCGGCGAGCATTATGTAGTCCGGCTTTCGCGAGAGCACGTACTCCCCGTCGCCCGCCTGGTGGCCCGGCAGAAACTCCGGCTCCTTTTGCCCGTGACGCGCTATGTGCCCGTCGTTGAGGCCGAGCATGTCTATGATGGTGAGGTCCGTGTAGTATCCCAGCACGCCCACGCCGTTGGCGGCGACGACGGCCTCGGGGTCGTGCTCCCGGAACCAGGCGACCACCTCCTTGCGATCCGTCTTGTCCTCCTGCCACTGCGCCTTCTTGGCCTCCTCGAGCTCGAACTGCTGCGGCAGGTGGGCGACGAACGGAAACACGAGAGCCGCCGCCAGCACGCCCGCGACTATCCTCCGCCGCCCCGCGAAAGGCATGTTATCCGGCCCCCAGAAGGCCAGGAGCCGGGCGAACCCGGCGGCCGCCACAGCCAGGGTCACGGGCAGCAGGGGTACGATCAGCCGGTAGAACGGCATGTAGTCTCCCCCGACGTACACGACGTACGCGCACCACACGGGGGCCACGGCCAGCACGGCCACGGAACGGACTAGAAGACGCCGGTCGAGGGCCGCGCCTGCGAGCGCCACGAGCCACGCGATCACGAACCAGTTGCCCTGCGCCGCGTCCATCAGATAGTCGAGCCCCCATCTCTCGGCGTTCTCCAGTCCGCCCGCCTTGGCGTAGGCCGTGTTCGGCAGGAGCGAGCCATAGTAGTACAGCCGCCACAGGGTAAAGGACAGGATAACGGCCGCGCCGGGCAGCCCGGCTATCAGGAGCCGTTGCAGCCTCTGTACGGTTGAGGCGTTTTTCGGGATCATGGCGCACCCCGCCACCCCGAATGCGAGCGCGAGCGCGCCTTCGGGGCGTGTGATCGCCGCCAGCCCGAGGAGCGCGCTCCCGAGCACGGGGCCCTCCAGAGGTCCTTCCCGGGACAAAAGATACAGCCCGCCCGTGAGCAGCAGCGCGAAGAGTCCCGTCTCCAGTCCCGATGCGGAGTAGAACGCGAAGCCCGGGGCGAGACATAGCAGTACCGGAGCCACGGTCGCGCCCAACAGGGTGGCGGGGCGCGCCGACGACACCGCGGAGATCTCCCGGTAGCCCCACAGAAACACCAGGAGCACGGTAAGCGCGCCGAAGAGCACGCCGAGAAACAGGGACACCTCCGGCAGGGAGACGCCGCTCACCCGGGAAGCGCCCGCGAGCAACAGGGTCCACAGGAGGTTCGTGATCCCCTCTACCCTCTCTCCGTCCGGGTTGAAGGTCAGCCCGTTGCCGCTGAGGAGGTTGCTGGCATAACGGAAGGAGATGAAGGCGTCCTCGTAGATTATGGATACGGCCCTGGCCCGGTACACGAACAGGAGCCCCAGGGCCGCGACGCCGAGCCCCGCCATGCCGGCGAAGAGCGCCCGAGCCTCCCGGGAGGATTTTGCCCCGATCATCGCATTGATCTCGTCAAGTAAGTGAAACCTCTTCCGTGTACGAGCGGATCAAAGCCCTCCTTACGGCTAGAACCCGGCGTGCTCCTTCTAAGACCTGCTCAACTTACCCACAAACCCGTACTCTCTACCCAGGGGCCCAGGACGAGCTCCACCCGAACCCGCCCCAAGCTACCCTGGGGCCGGACGAAAGGTCTCGCGGAGGCCGGTAACGGGTAGACCGGATGTGGGCAGTGCTCGACCTGCGCGGCTTTTGGGAGGGCTCGCGCAAGGCTTTTCGCCCCGGGGGGCGCCGTGCGCGGGTGCTGGCGTCGGGCGGGTTACTCGAGAAGGTGATGCTTGCTGGGAAATGTGGCAAACTTTACTATGAGAGAACCAAGTCGGTCGGGGTGAGTGTCGGGGAAGAGGCATACCGGACCGTACGCTACCGGAGGGGGAAACATAGTGGCTGTCGGGTATAGGGCTTTGGTCCTGCTAGCATCTATGGTCTTTGCGGCCTCAGTGGTCGTAGTGGGTGTCATACATCCCGCCTGGGGAGCGAGCAAGAACGGGGGAGGCCCGGACGCCAGTCAGGACACAGCCAAGCCCGAGCCGGCCCCCGGCAACGATAACGCGGAGCGGGAGACGGTCAAAGGCCCGGACGGGAAGCCGGTGCAGGCGGGTAGCCTGCTGGTGAGCTACGAAGCCGGCGTATCCAGGGCCCGCCAGAACGCTAACGCCAGGGGCATAGGCGGCGAAGTCTCAGAACGAGTAAAGACCGCGAACCTGGCCATACTGAAGCTCCCCGAACGAGCCAACCTCGGAAAAGCCAAGAAGGGCCTTGAGAAGAGGCCGGGCGTCGAGAGCGTGGAGTATGACTACAAGGTCAAGGCGGCCAACACGAACGTAAACGACTACTTCTACCGGCAGGGCAAGCAGTACGAGTTGTCCGGGCATCTCAGATTTTCGAGGGCGTGGGACAGGGCGCGGGGCTACGACAGGGCTCGCGGTCACCCCGTGCACGCTGCCGTTCTGGACTCGGGCTGTAACAAGGTCCGGGATCTCAAGCGACAAATCATTCGGGATTACGACTTTTTCAACGGAGACCCCTACGCCTACGACGACTCCGGCCACGGTACGCGGGTGGCCTCTATCCTCGGGGCCCGGACCAACGACCGTGGCGGCATGGCTAGTGGGGCGTGGCGCACGAAGATACTCTGTGGCAAGGTGTCGAACCAGAACGACTTCGCCTACTACTCCACGCTGGTCAGGGGCATGAAGTGGGCCCGCAACAAAAACGCGAGAGTGGTGAACATGAGCTTCGAGAGCTACAATTACTCGAAGGCGCTCTGCGACACGGCGAAAAGCCTCTACAGGTCCGGTACGCTCGTGGTAGCGGCGGCCGGTAACTCTGGAGGTTACGAGAGAGCCGTCTACCCCGCGGCCTGCCCGGGTGCTCTCGGTGTCTCTGCCGTTAACATCTATGACAAACGCACCAGTTTCTCAAGCTACGGTCCGTACGTGGATCTCGCCGCCACCGGTAGGAATGTTATGACTCTCAGGAGAAACGGGACGTACAGGTATGCCAACGGTACTAGCTTCGCCTCGCCCCTGGTTGCTTCCGCTGCGGCCCTGAGCATGGGCAAGTTCGACTTCAATGCTAAGCAGGTCTCGTACAGGCTGAGGAGCCGGGCCCGGGACATCGGGCCCCAGGGTAGGGATAACTACTACGGGCATGGCGTGGTAAACGCGGCCACGGCGGTGCAGCCTTACTAAAGGAGGTACACGCATAATCAGAGCCCCCGTGGAAACGAACTCCAACGGGGGCTCTATCGTCTTGGCTCGGGAAGCGGCGGGTCTCCGGGGGGTTAGGAGGTTACCGTGACGCCACTCCCGGTAGTGACCTCTCCTATGACTGTGGCGAGATCGCCGCTGGCCCGCAGGGCGTCCAGTAGCGGCGGCAGGCTGCTCTGTGGGGCCGAGATCAGGAGCCCCCCGCTGGTCTGGGTGTCGAAGAGGGGGAGCAACTCCTCCTCGGAGACGCCGTCGGCCCGTACGGAGCCCGAGAGGTGCTCCCGGTTATCCTTGAGGCCACCGGGGTAGACGCCTTCGGCGGCGAGCCTCTTCGCCCGCTCCAGGATCGGGGTCTCCGATAGCCTCAGTACCGCCCCCGCCGAGCTGGCGTCGAGCATCTCCGAGAGGTGGCCGAGCAGACCGTAGCCGGTCACGTCGGTGGCGGCGGAGACCCCGGCGCTTTGCATGGCTTCTGCGGCGGATCGGTTGAGGCGTGCGGCCCACTCCACGGCCTCCTCTATCTCGGCGTCGGAGACGAGCTCGCGCTTGAGCGCGGTCGTGAGTATCCCGATGCCCAGGGGCTTGGTGAGGACCAGGGCGTCGCCCTCGGCGGCCCCGGCGTTTCTTACCACCCGGTCGGTCTCGACGAAGCCGGTCACGGAGAGGCCGTACTTGGGCTCGTCGTCCTTTACGGAGTGCCCGCCGAGTAGCCGGGCGCCGGCCTCATCTATCTTGGAGCGGCCGCCTTCTAAGATCTCGCCGAGCACCGAGAGATCCAGCGAAGCCGGGAAGCCGACCAGGTTCATCGCCGTCAATGCCTCGCCGCCCATCGCGTAGATGTCGGAGAGGGCATTGGCGGCAGCGATCTGGCCGAAACGGTACGGGTCGTCGACTATCGGGGTGAAGAAGTCGGCGGACTGGAGCAAAAGACCTCCGCCAAACGGTATGAAGCCCGCGTCGTCACGGGTCCCCATGCCGCTTACCGAGCCGTCATCCCGAACCGGGTCGCTTATTCCTTCCAGAACGTCCTCCAGGGCCCCTGGAGAAAACTTGGACGCTCAACCGGCCTTGGTGGAGTATTTGGTTAGCCTGATCCTGGTTCTCTCATCCATGGGTCGAGTATAACGCGCCTCGTCCGTTGTGGACCCGGCCTCCACCGCCAGCTTCTCTGCGGACAGCTCTTCGACGAGCGCCGCGAGCGCCGCGCGCTCCCGGTCGGGCTCGAAAAGGTACGCCCGATCCCGCACGTGGCGCTCGAGCTCCGCGTAGAACCCCGCGTCGGACTCTGCGCGCCACAGCAGGCGCGCGAGCGCCCGCTCGTCGCTTGCGGGATCCCGCTCGTCGCTTGCGGGATAGTAGCCGGGATAACCCCGGCCCAGCATCCCGACGTTGCCGGGTATCTCCGAGGCGAGCACCGGCAGACCGGCGGCCATAGCCTCTCCGACCGCGTTCGCCCCGCCTTCCAGCCCGGAGCTCTGCACCAGCACGTGCGAGCGTGCCAGGAGCCCGCGTGCTTCCCCGGGCCCGAGCCGCCCCAGCCAACGGTAGCGCGGGCTGAGGCCCTCGTGCCTGCGGGCCTCGGCCGCGTGGGCGTCGTCCGCCCCTCCGGCGTGCAGCACTCGCAGCCGGGACTGCTCCGGCACGAGCCGGGCGGCCAGGACGGCCCGGAAAGGGTCCTTCTCCGGGCGCAGGTTTCCTATCACGCAGGCCGTGAAATCAGGGGCGTCACGGGTGCCGGAGGGCTCGCGCGCGGTGGCCGGGGCGGACTGGTAGATGACGCGGGTCTTGTCCCGGTGACGACGGGGGAGGGAGTGTGGGCCACGCTCCTGTAGCACGATCAGGCGCCAGGCCAGATCCAGGGACTCCCGGGCATCGGCGTCCTCGTGGATGTCGCGGTACAGGTCGGTGCCGGTCAGGGCCACCACGAGAGGCCGGTCCGGGTGGGCGGCGGCGAAGCGGGCGACGGACTCGTGGCTGCGGCGGGCGTGGAGCGCGATCAGGAGCCCCGCCTCTTCGTCCCGCCAGGAATCCGAAACGGAGACCTCGTGGCCCGAGTCGCGCAGCAGGCGCGCCCAACGGTCGGCCGTCGTCCAGTTGCCGCTACCGGAGGCCCGGCCTTTCGGGGTTACGATCTCGACTCTCATCCTGCCTCTCACTCTGTTCTCATTCGGCGCGTCTTCGCGTGCCGGGGCGTAAGCGTAAGCATACGGATTTTGCGGTGGTTTGCGTTAGTATTCCAGTTTCAGGAGGCTTTCGGAAGATGCCGGATACTAGAAGATACAAAGAGCCAGAGGGGGCGTGATGCAGGATAGACACGGGGCCCGCGAGGACACGGGGAACGTAGAGGACATGCTGCGCGACTCGCGCCGGCGCACGCTGGAGCTGGTCGGCGACCTCGACGAAGAGCAGATGATGGGGCCGCAGCTCAAGATAGTGAACCCGCCCTTGTGGGAGATAGGGCACCTGGCCTGGTTCCAGGAGTACTGGAACCTCCGCCGCCGCGACGGCACCCGCGACGAGTTCTCGGGCTCCGAGTTCCTGGAGCGGCCGGACGAGATCTACAACTCCGCCGAGATAGACCACGACTCACGCTGGGGGGCGGACCTGCTCTCCACGTCCGGGACCCACGATTACATGCAGAACGTCCTCGACCGCACCCTGGACCGTCTGGACCGGGAGGGTGGCCCCGAGCTCTCCTACTACTCCCGGCTCGCCACCTTCCACGAGGACATGCACGCCGAGGCGTTCACCTACACCCGGCACACCCACGGCCTGCCCGCGCCGGAGCTCTCCGACTACGACCCGCACGCGCTGGACGGCCAGCCCACGGGGCCGCTCCCGGGCGACGCCGAGATACCCGGCGGCGAGTTCATGCTCGGGGCCGACCCTGGCTCGGTCGAGCGCGGCGAGGTCCCCTTCGTGTTCGACAACGAGAAGTGGGCCCATCCCGTACAGGTCGCCCCGTTCAAGATGGCTCGGGGCCAGGTAACCTACGGCCAGTTCGCGGAGTTCGTCGAGAGCGGCGGGTACGAGAAGCCCGGGCTGTGGAGCGAGGCGGGGTGGCGCTGGCGCGAGGAGAACGGGATCGAGCGTCCCCTGTACTGGGAGAAGCGCGGCACCGGAGACGGCGAGTGGCACCGGCGGCACTTCGACCGCCTGGAGCCGATACCGGAGAACGCCGCCGTGATCCACGTCGGCTACCACGAGGCCGAGGCCTACTGCAACTGGGCCGGCCGGCGGCTGCCGACCGAGGCCGAGTGGGAGCTGGCAGCGGCGGCAGAGCCCGCTCCAGACGGCGGAATCTCCTCCCGCAAGCGGCTCTATCCCTGGGGCGACAAGCCGCCGGTTCCCGGAGACCGGCGGGCGAACCTGGACGGCATCCTGATGGGGACGGTGGACGTGGCAGCATTCCCCGAGGGCGAGAGCGCCTTCGGGGTGCGCCAGATGCTGGGCAACGTGTGGGAGTGGTGCTCGGACGTGTTCCAGCCCTACCCCGGCTACGAGCGGGACCCGTACAAGGAGTACTCGGAGCCCTGGTTCGGAGACCACATGGTGCTGCGCGGCGGCTGCTGGGCTACCCGGTCCAGGATGCTCCGCAACACCTGGCGCAACTTCTACATGCCGGACCGCCGGGATACCTTCGTCGGCTTCCGCACCTGCGCACGGTAGATACCGCTATGCATCTCCGGTCTCTCGCCGGGCGGTAAGCAAGAAGCTGCGAGGGAGCCCGGGCAGGCCTCTAGGCGGGACCGGGTAAGGCCAGCGACCGTAGCTAGCACCGGGCTCACCGGGCTGGACGGCCCGGGCGCGCCAGCCGTGCCCGGCGAGCAGGGATTCGGGATCGTTCGTGCCGAAGCGCAGCGGCGAGCCCAGCCGCGAGAACGACTCCAGCAGGGGCCACGCCACAGGCGAGAAGAGGAAGTCTCGGTTGATGAAGTCGGCTCCGAGCCGGCTGCCGGGCGCGGAGAGGGTGCCCACCCTGTCGAGCAGGGCGTGTACCTCGGCTCGCCGCAGGTACAGGAAGAAGCCTTCCGCGAGCCACACCGAGGGCTCCTCCGGATCGTGTCCGGCCTCGTTCAGGGCTCGCGGCCACCCCCCGCCGGACAGGTCTACGCCTACCGGGCGGCGCTTACAGTTCCCGGGGGGCTTTTTGTGGGTGAGTAACTCCTCCTTGAGCTCCAGGACCTCTGGCAGGTCGAGCTCGTACAGTCGGGTGCCGGCCGGCCACTCCAGCCGAAAGGCGCGGGCGTCCATACCGGCGGCCAGCAATACGATCTGGCGCGCCCCGCTTTGACGCACAGCGCGGGCTAGAAACTCGTCGTAGAAGCGGGTCCGCACCACCGAGAACAGCCCCGGACCCGCGCCGAGGGTGGTGGCCGCGAGGTCCATCGTCCTCAGCCACGCGAAGCCTTCGGGTCCGGCGAAGTCGGCGGCCAGCGGGTCGTCGAAGAGCCGGTCGGCCCGCGCGCTCTCCCGCGCCCGGGCCGCGGCCATCCACCTCGAAGTTAGGCCCGCCGCGCTCGGCATGGGGACCTCCAGAAGCCGGACAAAAGAGACTCAGGACATTATAACCAACCCGCTAAACGTCTGGTCCCGGCCGCCTCACCCTTCCGAGGAGGCTCGGACGCTTTCGAGTGCCGAGGGGTCTTCCAAGGTGGAGAGGTCGCCGGGGTCGCGGCTCTCGGCGAGAGCCTGTATGCCGCGCCGGAGCATCTTGCCTGAGCGGGTCTTCGGCAGGGCCTCGACGAAGTGTACCGAGGCGGGCCGGGCTATCGCGCCGACCTGTTTGTCCACGATGTCCTTTACGGACTGCTCCAGCTCGGGGCCCGCGCTCTCCGGGTCGCCGGCGACGACGTAGGCGAGGACCACCTGACCCTTGTACTCGTCCTTCACGCCGACGGCGGCGGCCTCGGCCACGTCGGGGTGATCGCTTATGGCCTCCTCGATCTCCCGCGTCCCTAGCCGGTGGCCGGCGACATTGATCACGTCGTCCGAGCGGCCCAGGATAAAGTAGTGGCCCTCCTCGTCGCGGGTGCCCCAGTCGAAGGTGGAGTAGACCTCCTGCGGAAAGTCCCGGAAGTAGGTCTCGACGAACCGCTGGTCGTCGCCCCAGATCGTGCTCATGCAGCCGGGGGGCAGGGGAGGGACGATGGTCAGCACCCCGCGCTCGTCCGGGCCGACCTCCTCTCCCGTGCCCTCCTCCAGGAGCCGCAGATCGTAGCCGGCGCAGGCGAAGCCCGCCGAGCCCGGCTTCAAGGGGCCATCCTCGAGGCCGGGGAGCATGCTGGAGAGGATCGGCCACCCGGTCTCGGTCTGCCAGTAGTTGTCCCGGATGCTCACGCCGAGGCTCTCGGCTGCCCAGCGGGAGGTCGGCTCGTCGAGCGGCTCGCCGGCGAGGTACAGCTTGCGCAAGCTGGAAGTGTCGTGACGCTGCATGTACTCGGGGTCCTGTTTTCTAAGGGCCCGGATCGCGGTCGGCGAGGTGAACATCGTGTTTACGCCGTACTCCTCGACGATGCTCCACCACACGCCGGGGTCTGGACGGGTGGGGAGACCTTCGTACACCACGGTCGTCATGCCGTGGAGTAGCGGCGCGTACACGATGTAGGAGTGGCCCACGACCCAGCCGATGTCCGAGGCGGTGAACATCGTCTCGCCGGGCTCGGAGTCGAAGACGTCCCGCATCGAGGCCGCGAGGGCGACGGCGTAGCCCCCGGTGTCGCGCTGGATGCCCTTCGGCGTGCCGGTCGTGCCGGAGGTGTACAGGATGTAGCTCGGCTCACTGGACTCCACCCACTCGACCGGGACCTCCGCACCCCAGTGCTCTTTTCTTAGAGTGGCGTAGTCCAGGTCCCGGCCCTCGACGACGTTCATGTCCGGGTCGAGGCCGCGGTTGCGGATCACGACGCTCGGGGGCGGGTGCTCGGCGGTTTCGAGCGCCTCGTCCACGAGTGGCTTGTAGGGGATCACGTTCCCGCCCCGGCTCCCGGCGTCGGCGGTGACGAGCGCCTTCGGGCGGGCGTCGTCTATGCGGGAAGCGAGGTTGGGTGCCGCGAAGCCGCCGAAGACTACGGAGTGTATGGCCCCGAGCCTCACGCAGGCCAGCATGGCGAAGAGCGCCTCGGCCATCATTGGCATGTAGATCACGACCCGGTCCCCGCGCCCGACACCGAGACCCCGTAGCGCGGCGGCGAAGGCGTTTACCTCGTCGTACAGCTCGCGGTAGGTGTAGGTCTCCCGCTCTCCGGTCTCGGTGGAGACGTAGACTAGGGCGGCCTGATCGGACCTCTCCGAAAGGTGCCGGTCTACCATGTTGTAGCAGAGGTTCGTCTCGCCCCCGACGAACCATCTAGCGAACGGCGGGCTCGAGAAGTCCAGCACCTCGTCCCACTCCTTTTGCCAGTCTATGAGCCGGGCCTTCTCCGCCCAGAATGCCTCCGGCTCCTCGACGGAACGCCGGTGGAACTCCCTGTACTCCGCGATGCTCATCCTGGAACCTCCTCGGATTAGCTACCTTTCCCTGACAGGAGTATAACGGTGCGGAGATCGGCGCGGTGTATCTCCGGGTGCGGCCCTCGGGTAGCATAGCTTTGAAGTGAGAGAGTGGCTCTACAAGAAGGACGAGAAAGGCGGGCCCCGGCGCTTTCTGAGCCACCGGGAGTTGGCGGCGTGGGATGCGCTCAAGGTGGGTAGATTCGCCGGGCCGCCCCTGGGGCTCTGCGTGGTGGCTACCATATTCGACCCACAGGAGCTCGGACGGCTAGCGTTCCTCTCGCTCGGCCTCATGTTACTCGCCTTTTGTGTCGCGGTCGTGGCCGTGATGTACCTGTACGTCGCTCTCTCGGGCGGCGTGATGGGCCCCGAGGAGCGGCTGCGCTATCGGGAACGGCTGCGCGAGTCCCGGCGGGGTCGTTGGTAGAGGTTAATTAACCAGCCGCGATCGGAGGGCGGCGGAGAATCGGTCCACTATGAGGACGACGATGATCGTGGCCCCGACGAGGGTGGCGACTTTCGGGTAGTCGAAGAGCTGCATGGAGACCAGGATCTCCTGCCCGATCCCGCCCGCGCCGACGAAGCCCAGGATAGTGGCCGAGCGCAGGTTGCACTCCCACTGGTACAGCGAGAGCGAGGTGACGCTCGCCATCGCCTGGGGCATCCTGCCGAAGATAAACGCCCCGAACCCACTCGCACCGGTCTCGTGCAGCGCCTCCACCGGACGTTCCGGAACGGCTTCGAGCGTCTCGCTGTAGAGCTTGCCGAGCACCCCGGCGGAGTGTACGGCGAGCGCGAGCATCCCCGGAAATGGCCCTAGCCCGAGCGCCACGACGAACACGAGCGCCCACAGGATGTCCGGCACCGAACGGAACACGTTCGTGAGCAGCCGGGCGGCGTGATACGGCACGGCGAGCGCGAGTCGCCGGGCGCGGCTCGCCCCGACCGTGGACGCCTCGCGGGTGCCGAGGGCGGCGAGCGGGAAGGCGACGACGGCCCCAATCAGGGCTCCCAGGAAGGCCATCTGGAAGGTTTCCACGACGCCGGTAAACGTGGTCTGGAGGGTTGACGCCGAGAGGTCGGGCGGGAACATCTCGGAGACGAAGCTCTGGACCGGCTGCGCCCCGGAGAGGAGATCCAGGAGGTCGAAACCGACCCCGAGCCCGCTCCAGCCGGTGAGTCCCAGGATCACGAGCACGGCGAGGCTCGTCTTCCACGAGACCCTGGGGAGTGCGCCGCCTATCTGCGGGGTTTTAGAGACCGATGGTCTCCGTTCAGTGCGAGGTGACGCCATCTTGTCCTCCGGTAACGCGGGGTGATACGCCCCGGGGCCCCGTGCCGTCCGGGGCTTCGGGGTGTGGGCTCGGGTGGTACGGGTCGCCGGAGTAGACCCCGGCGAGCCTCTCGTCCGTCAGACCCTCCGGCCCGCCGTCGTAGAAGAGCCGGCCTTCCCGCAGGGCCACTATGCGCGGGAAGCGCCGGGCCAGCTCCACGTCGTGCAGGTTTACCACGAGCGTCGAGCCTTCCCCGTTAAGCTCCGCGACGGCCTCCAGCACCCGCTCGGTGGTCTGCGGGTCCACCGCGGCGAACGGCTCGTCGGCGAGCACCAGACCCGGACGCTGCACGAGCAGCCGCGCCACCGCGACCCGCTGCTGCTGACCGCCCGAGATGTCCGAGGTCCGTGAGCGCGCCAGCTCCAGGAGCCCGAGACGCTCTAGCGCCTCCCGGACCCGGGAGGCGAGGCCGGCGTCCGGCCCGGCGGCCAGCATCTTCAGGGCCCGCCACCCGCCGATACTCCCGACCTCCCCGAGGCCGGCGTTCACCCCGACGGGGAGCTGGGGCACGAGATTGTATGCCTGACGCACGACACCGACACGGCTCCTCAACTCCTTTAGCTCGCGCCAGGAGAGGCCGAAGAGGTCGTCGCCGCCGATGGTCACCCGTCCGCTACCCAGGGCGACGCCGCGGGTCAGGAGCCTGAACAGGGTGGACTTGCCCGCGCCGGAGGCCCCGATCACGGCCAGCCTCTCGCCAGGCTTTACGGAGAGGCTTACGTGTTTGAGGGCGGGGGCGCCGCCGTAGGACACGGTGGCGTCGTCCAGCTCGAACCCGAGGGAGTCCCTGGAACTCTTGGAAACCCTTGAACTATTGCCCGGTGCCTCGTTCAAGGAGCCGCTACTCCGTGGGGGTGAGAAGGTCCAGCTCCCGGGCCTGCTCTTCCACCTCGTCGTAGTCGCCGGGCTCTACCCTCTCGTAGCCCTGGGCCCGGAGAAGGTCCAGGAGCTCCGGGTCTTCGAGATCCAGGTATGCTTGGGCGACCTCTTCCCTTAGGTTTTCGGGCAGATCGTCGCGCACCACCCACGGGTAGCCTTCCACCAGGATGGTCTGTATAACCCGGTAGGAGTCCTCGTCTATGGTGCCCTGCTCGACGAGGTCCAGCAGGATGCGGTACTCCAGACCACCCGCGGCCACGCGTTCGTTGGCGACGGCCTGGGCGGTGGCGTCGTGGCCGCCGGTGTAGGTGTACTCGCCGAGGTCCGTCCGGTAGTCCACACCGGCCTCATCGAGCATTATCGAGGGGTAAAGTGAGCCCGAGGTCGAGGAGGCGCTGCCGAAGGCGAAGTCCTTGCCTTCGATGTCCTCCACCTCTTCCACCTCGCCGTTTGCCGGGGCGATGATCGCGGAGCGGTATTTGGTGTCGCCGGTTCTGGGGTTGATCTCGGTGACCAGCGGGCTGATGTCAGCGCGCTCGCGGGCCTGCGCATACGTGAGACCGCCGAAGTAGGCGAGATCCAACTCCCCCGAGGTCATCGCCTCGACCACGGCGTTATAGCTGGTGGGGACCTCCAGCTCCACGGGCCGGTCCAGCTCCCCCGAGAGGTACTCCTCCAGCGGCTGGTACTGGGCCTGTACCTCCTCGGGGTTCTGGTTCGGGATCAAACCAACCGACAGCGCCTCCTCGTCCTGCGACGATCCGCACCCGACCAGCGCCAGGGAGATCGCCCCCAGGGCTATAACACCCGCCCTACGTACGTTACGCCTGCCTCTCAAAGCTCCGCTCTCCTCCAAACTTCGCGCCATACACGGAACCCGGGCAACCTCGTCCGTGGCTTATATGCCTGGTCAGGCCCCGCTAAACGTACCGAACCGCAACGTCGTATATGTTAGCACGCCCTCTCGAAAGCTCCGTCCCGGCCTGCTCGTATACCGCTTCTGGAAACGGCCGAACTTGACACGGGTTTCATTATTGAATAGGTTAATAAAGTAACATAACGCTGTGAGGAGTTGGAGGCTAGTGGCTCTCTTCATGGTTCTCTGGTGTGATGGTCCACGGAGGCGCAAGGGGTGACGGTGGAGGCTGGATCACGATTCTAGAGAGGATTTTAGAGAAGGAGACTTCTGATGCTGAGAGCCCTGTTTATTCGTGGCGCGCCGGGTGGATCATGCGAGTGGCGGATGCACCGTGAGTGAGGCGTACAAAGAGCCCGTAGAGTCCGTAGAGGAGGGGGCCGGGGACCATGCCTCGGTCGTCGTGCTCGGCGGAGACGCCTTCGAGCTGTTGGAGAGGCTCCAGGGATGGAGGCGGCCCCCGGTCTACGCCAACGTGGATCTCACGAGCGGGATATCGTCTGAAGCGCCCGGATTGCGCTTTCTCTCCTGGCACGTGGAGAGTGTGACCCCGACCCGCCGCCGGATCATCGAGCTGGCCCGGAAAGTCTCTTCCCTGCTCGCCCCGGGGGTCTCCTGTGTCTCCACCAGTGACAGGGGCCTCTGCGGTTTCTGCCGTTACTGTGGTTACCGGGGTTACGAGTATTACGAGAGCCGTGGATAGCCGGGAGCGTTACACACCGCCCCCGCCTCCGGCGGTTTTTGACTCATTTGACTCGCCTACCTCCGCTCGCTACCATGCTTCCGGACAACGAAAGATGCAGAAGCTTGGTCGGGGTGAAGAGACCAAAGAGATAAAGCCCCGCACGAAGACCCTGGGCTCGTCCGGTGATCGGACGGTCTATCTGGTCTGCCCGTGCGGGGCTTTTGCGTAGCTCCGTGAGGGAGAGGGGGGACGATGCGATGAGGCTCCGCTAGGCTCTTATGAGCTTTATGGGCTCCTGCGGGTTCTGTAATCGGCCCGCCGTGTGGGGCGCAGGGTAATGGGAAAGTAACAGGAAAAAGAGGGAAAAGAGAAAAAAGGGAAGGGGAAGCCAAATGGCGGGTACACACATACTGGCTATAGATCAGGGCACGACGGGGACCACGGTGCTCGTGTTCAACCACGACGGCGAGGTCGTCGGACGCTCCTACTCGGAGTTCACGCAGCACTACCCGAAGCCGGGCTGGGTCGAGCACGACGCGAACGAGATCTGGAGCGTCACCCTGCGCTGCATCGGCACCGCGCTCGGCGACGCGAACATCTCCGCCAGCAAGGAGCTCGAAGCCATAGGCATAACCAACCAGCGCGAGACCGCCGTGATGTGGGACCGGTCCACCGGCGAGCCCGTACACCACGCCATCGTATGGCAGGACCGCCGGGGCGCGGAGCTTTGCGACAGCCTCAACGATCAGGGCTACGGCCCGATGGTCCGCGAGAAGACCGGGCTCAACATAGACGCCTACTTCTCCGGCTCGAAGGTCAAGTGGCTGCTAGACAACGTAGACGGCCTGCGGGAGCGCGCGGAACGGGGTGAGATCTGCTTCGGCACCATAGACTCCTGGCTCGTCTACAAGCTAACCGGCGGCCGAGAGCACGTCACCGACTACACCAACGCCTCCCGCACGCTGCTCTACAATATCTTCGACCTGCAGTGGGACGACGATCTCCTCGGGATGCTCGAGGTGCCGCGCGAGATACTCCCGGAGGTAAAGCCCTCCAGCCACGTCTACGGCAACACCGACCCGGAGGCCTTCTTCAGGGCCGAGATCCCCGTGGCCGGTATAGCCGGGGACCAGCAGGCCGCCCTCTTCGGCGAGGCCTGCTACGAACGCGGGATGGCCAAGAACACCTACGGCACCGGCTCCTTCGCCCTGATGAACACGGGCACGGAGCCCATAAAGAGCGAGGGCGAACTGCTGACCACCATCTCGTGGGGCATCGGCGACGAGCCTGTGGAGTACGCACTGGAGGGCGCGATATTCATCACGGGCGCTGCGGTGCAGTGGCTCAGGGACGGCCTCGGCATCATAAAGGACGCTTCGGAGACCGAGGAGCTTGCCCGCAGCGTGGACGACAACGGCGGCGTCTACTACGTCCCCGCCCTCGTCGGGCTCGGCGCGCCCCACTGGGACCCCTACGCCCGCGGCACCATCATCGGCCTGACCCGGGGCACGACCAAGGCCCACCTCGCCCGCGCCGCCCTCGAAAGCATGGCCTACCAGACCCGCGACGCGGTAGACGCCATGGAGCGGGACTCCGGCATAAAGCTCCCGAGCTTCCGCGCCGACGGCGGGGCCGCCGCAAACTCCTGGATGATGCAGTTCCAGGCCGACATCCTCGGCGTCCCCGTCGAGGTCCCCGACATCACGGAGACCACCGCTCTAGGCGCGGCTTACCTCGCCGGCATAGCCACCGGGTTCTGGAAGAGCCGCCAGGACGTCGCCGACAAGTGGCGGCTCTCCAGCCGCTACGAGCCCCAGATGTCCGACGACGACCGCGAGTGGCTCTACGGCCGCTGGACGGGCGCCGTGGAACGCTCCAAGGGCTGGGCCCGCGAGGCCGTGGAATCCCCGCTCACCTAGCCGGCCGGTAGACCCGGGAAAATCAGGGAAAACCAGGAAAGGAAGAGCAGAGCCATGAAGAAGGTCCTGAACGCCCCCGACCGGGCGGTCGAGGAGATGCTGCGCGGCATGGAGCTGGCCCACGGCGGGCGAAACGGAAACGACGGAGAGAGCGGCCTCATACGCCGCCTCTCCGGCCAGACCGTGGCGGTGCGCGCCGACGCGCCCGTTAGCGGCAAGGTCGCCATCGTAAGCGGTGGCGGCTCCGGCCACGAGCCCGCCCACGCCGGGTACGTCGGTCCCGGCATGCTCGACGCCGCCTGCGCCGGGGAAGTCTTCACCAGCCCCTCGCCGGAGCCGGTGCTAGAGGCGACGAAGGCCGTGGACGGCGGAGCGGGAGTGTTCTACGTCGTAAAGAACTACACCGGCGACGTGCTCAACTTCGAGATGGCCGGAGAGCTCGCCGGAACCGAAGATATAGAGACCGACTACGTCGTCATCAACGACGACGTGGCGGTCGAGGACTCGACGCATACCACCGGGCGGCGCGGCGTTGCCGGGACGGTGCTCGTGCACAAGATCTGCGGCGGCGCCGCCGACGACGGCAAGAGCCTCCCGGAGATAAAGTCCCTGGCCGCCCGCGTAAACGAGAACGTCCGCTCGATGGGCATGGCGCTCACGAGCTGTGTCCCGCCCGAGCGCGGCGAGCCCATCTTCGACATCGCCGAAGACGAGATGGAGCTCGGCATCGGCATCCACGGCGAGCCCGGCACCGAGCGCCGCAAGATAGAGCCCGCAGACAGCATCGTGGACATGCTCCTGGAGAAGGTGCTCGGCGACTCCGTGGACTACTCCGGATCAGGCGGTCAAGACGTGGCCGTGATGGTCAACGGCATGGGCGGCACGCCCCTGATGGAGCTATACGTAGCCTACGCTCGCGTCCATGACGTGCTCGCGGAGAACGGGATAAACGTCCACGGTGCGCCCTACGTCGGCGAGTACATGACCTCGCTGGAGATGGCCGGATTCTCGGTGACGCTGCTCAAGCTGGACGACGAGATGAAACGCTACCTCGCAGCCCCGTGCAGCGTCGCCGCCGGCGGGTTGTTCTAAGTCTGTTCCAAACACGAGCTTACGAATCCCTATGATCCTGATAACCCTGATGAAAGGAGTCTCGCGAAGTGGACTTTAGCGTATACCTCGCCGAGTTCGTCGGCACCCTGATACTGGTTCTGCTGGGCGACGGCGTGGTCGCCGGCGTACTACTGAGATACTCCAAGGCGGAGGATGCGGGCTGGATCGTCATTACCTTCGGGTGGGGCCTGGCCGTGGCCCTGGCGGTCTACTCAGTAGGCTGGGTTAGCGGCGCCCACATAAACCCGGCGGTCACCGTGGGTCTGGCCTCGATAGGCTCCTTCGACTGGGCCATGGTGCCGGGATACATACTGGCCCAGATGCTCGGCGCGTTCACCGGAGCCGTGCTGGTGTGGCTCGCCTACTACGATCACTGGGGGGCCACCGAGGATGCCGGCCTGAAGCTCGGCGCGTTCTGCACCGCGCCCGGTATCCGCAACACCGTGCCGAACTTCATTACCGAGGTCATCGGCACCGCCATGCTCGTCTTCGGCGTCGTTGCCATCGGCGCGAACGCGACGGCGATAGGCTCCTCCGGGGGCGTGGACCTCGCCGCCGTCTTCTCCACGGGTATAGCGCCGCTGCTCGTCGGCTTCCTGGTGCTCGCCATCGGGCTCTCACTCGGTGGCCCGACGGGCTACGCCATCAACCCGGCCCGCGACCTCGGGCCGCGTATAGCCCACGCCGTGCTCCCGATAGCCGGCAAGGGTGGCTCGGACTGGGGCTACTCCTGGATACCGGTGGTTGCCCCCATAGTCGGCGGCGTTATCGGCGCGGTGGCCTACAATATCCTCGGGTTCTAGGAGACGGTTCGTGGCGGGCCCACTATAAGGCCCGCCGCTTCATGGATTTTCGTAGACTTCCCTAGACTTTCATAAACCTCGTAACTCAACCCGGAGGGAGGGTGTAGAGATTTGGGCGCCACCGAGAGCACCGTGGCCGCCGTGCGGGCGATGGCCGCGGCGATGAAGGAGAACCGCGAGCATCTTACCCAGCTGGACGCCGCCATAGGCGACGCCGACCACGGCACGAACATGAACCGGGGCTTCGAGGCCGCCCTCGAACGCCTGGGAGAGCCCGGATCTCCCGCCGAGGCGCTAAAAGCGGTCTCCACGGCCCTCATAAGCAAAGTCGGAGGCTCCGCGGGCCCACTCTACGGCACGGCCTTTCTCCGGGCCTCCTCCGAGCTTGGCGAGGAGGTCTCTGCGGCTGAAGCCGCCTCGGCACTCGAAGCGGCGCTCGCCGGGGTCGAGCAGCGTGGAAAGGCAGAGCCCGGTGAGAAGACCATGATAGACGCCTTAGAGCCCGCCGCCCGCGCCGCCCGGGAGGCCGCCGGGGCGGAGAGAGGCGTCGCGGAGGTCCTCCGGGCCGCCGCGGACGCCGCCCGAGAAGGGGCAGAGTCCACCGCCCCGATGACCGCGACCAAGGGCCGCGCCAGCTATCTCGGCGAGAGGTCCGCCGGGCACGTGGACCCGGGGGCCGCCTCGACACACCTGCTGCTGGAGGCCATAGCCGGCTCGATGGAAGGACAGGAGGGTTAGCCGTGGCAGTCGGAATGGTTTTGATCTCGCACAGCAAGCAGGTCGCCGAGGGTACCGTGGAGCTCGTACGCCAGATGGCTGGAGACGTCTCCCTGGCCGCTGTCGGCGGCGACGCGGAGGGCGGTACCGGCACCGACCCGGACGCTATCCGCCAGGCCGTCGAGGGCCTCCAGGCCCGGGAGATACTGTTGTTCATGGACCTCGGCAGCGCCGTCATGTCAGCGGAGACCGTGCTCGAGATGCTGGACGAAGACTTGAAGAGCCGGGTACACCTCGTAGACGCGCCCTTTGTCGAGGGGGCATTCTCTGCCGGGGTGGTCGCCTCCTCCGGCGCCGGTGCCGAGGAGTGCCTGGAGGCCGCAGAGGAGGCCCGCACCGTCTCCAAGCTCCACTAAAAAACCTCCCCTGGCCCTCCCAGAACTGTGGCCCGTGTCCTGGATCGCCCCCGGCGTCCGGGACGTTTCGGGGAGACCGTGATACCGCGCCGCGCGGCGGAGCTCCTTTCCAGGTTGTTCGCGGGGCCACTGGGACCCCATGCGCTTCTGGCGGTCTCTATACCTCTTGGCACCTACTGGATGGCCCCGGTAGCCCTCCGATAGGCCAAGCTTTCCCTCGCGTGGTCCCCTCATGCACGGCCCCGGTGCGAGCTCTGCGGCACACGTCTACGGGTGGTCGTGAGGGGTGTGTAGAGCCCCGAAAAAGCCCTGCGAGAGGTTGCGAGATACCCGGGAGGTGCTACACTACGTGACTAGGAATAAAACTAAGAACTGTTCTTGATTATTCGTTTCGAGTAGCGGTTCACTGTTAGTATTAGGGCAAGCGATAGACCAGGAGGTCGAAAGTGGAGACCAGCAAGGCGAGTCAGGGCATTCTGTCGGACGATATGGCCGGTAAGCGCGAGGAGATCGTGGATCTTCTGAAGAAGGCTTACTTCATGGAGCTCGAGACGGTGATGAGCTACGTCACCAACTCCGTGAACCCGGACGGCGTGCGGGCCGAGGAGGTCAAGGAGTCCCTGGAGGAGGACATTCAGGAGGAACTCGGGCACGCCCAGCAGTTTGCCTCGCGCATCAAGGAGCTCTACGGTGTGGTTCCGGGTTCGATGGACTTCAAGGCCGAGCAGAAAGGGCTGCAGCCGCCGGAGGAGCAGGTGGACGTGGTACACGTCATAAAGGGCGTGATCGCGGCCGAGACCGGGGCCATCGAGCACTACACCCGCGTTATCGAGGAGACCGAGGGCGTGGACCACGTTACCCAGGACATGGTAATAGCCGTCCTGCGCGACGAGCAGGGTCACCGCAAGCTCTTCGAGGGTTACCTGCGCGAGTATGAGGCGATGGGCCTGGCCTAAACAGTTTAAATAGGCTAAATAGCCCGGATAACCTGGATATACCCAGGGACTCCAAAAGTCCGAGCCCGCGGGTCTAGCGGATCGGATAAGGGGACCCGGCCTTGAGGCCGGGTCCCCTTTAATCGTGCGTTATCGTGCGCCGGTTGGTGATGGTTGGTGCCGGGCGGTGCGCGGTAAAGGAGTTTAGACTGCCTCGTGTCACGTATCCGGCGGCGCACGAGGAGCGGGGAGGAGGCTTGTGAGTCAGGAGTATGCCGGATACCGGGGGCTTTTGAGCCCCTCTCTCGTTGCCCTGTTCCTCGGCACTTTCTTTACCATGATCGGCTTCTACCTGCTGCTCTCCGTGGTGCCCCTGTACACCGAGAGCTCCGGTGGCCGGAGCTCGGAGGCCGGGCTGGCGACGGCGGCTTTCATGCTTTCCACCGTGGGGGTGCAGGTCGCCATGCCCGCGATACTGCGGCGCTTTGGTTACAAACGTGTGCTGATAGCGGGCCAGGCGCTGCTCGGGCTGCCGACGCTGGCCTATAGCCTCGCAGGCTA